>CAINAY010000493.1 GCA_903846425.1 uncultured Noviherbaspirillum sp. | reverse complement strand
TTCAACAAGGGTTACCGCGGCGAGCACTGGAAGCCGGCCCCGCTGCTGGCGAAGCTCGCCGCCGAAGGCAAGAAATTCAACTCCTGATTCGACCACTACCTACTGCTTAACCATTCGGAGAAAATCATGACCGACGCCGTCATCGTATCTACTGCACGCACGCCCCTCACCAAATCTTGGAAAGGCGCCTTCAACATGACCCATGGTGCAACCTTGGGTGGACACGCTCTGCAAGCAGCTATAGCGCGCGCTGGGATTGAAGCTGGGCAGGTAGAAGACGTGATTATTGGCTGCGCCAATCCTGAAGGTGCAACGGGCTTTAACATTGCTCGCCAAATCGCCTTGCGCGGCGGCTGTCCGGTAACGACGTCTGGCATGACCATCAATCGCTTTTGCTCTTCGGGTCTGCAAACCATTGCGACAGCAGCGCAGCGCGTGATTGCAGGTGAAGGAGACATTTATGCTGCCGGTGGGGTTGAATCCATCTCGTGCGTGCAAAATGAAATGAATATGCACATGGTGAATGACTCCTGGCTGAATCAACACAAGCCAGAAATTTATTGGCCTATGCTTCAAACCGCTGAAACGGTAGCAAAGCGCTACAACATCGCCCGTGATCGCCAAGATCATTACGGTGTGCAAAGTCAGCAGCGAGCCGCTGCGGCCAGAGCCGCAGGCAAATTCGATGATGAAATCGTTCCACTAACTACGACGATGGCCGTCGCAGACAAAGAAACTGGTCAGATCATCACACGCGAAGTCACTGCATCGGTTGATGAAGGTATTCGTGCCGACACCACCTACGAAGGTGTGTCACAAATTCGTACGGCCATTCCCGGTGGTGTGATCGCCGCGGGTAATGCCAGTCAGTTTTCGGATGGCTCTTCGATTGCGATTGTCATGAGCGATAAAGCCGCTGCTGCTGCCGGTAAAACTCCGCTGGGTATTTTCCGCGGGTTTGCCGTGGCGGGATGCGAGCCCGATGAAATGGGCATTGGCCCTATCTATGCGATACCTAAGCTGCTGAAAAAAGCAGGCTTAAAAGTTGATGACATTGGCCTGTGGGAGCTGAACGAAGCTTTTGCCGTGCAAGTCTTGTACTGCGCCGATACCTTGGGGATTCCTATGGATCGTTTGAATGTGAATGGTGGTGCAATTGCGGTTGGCCATCCTTACGGTACCTCTGGTGCTCGCCTGACAGGTCATGCGCTAATCGAAGGTAAGCGTCGCGGTGTTAAGTATGTTGTCGTCACTATGTGCATTGGTGGCGGACAGGGTGCCGCTGGTTTATTTGAAGTCGTTTAACAGCGTTTAAAACTTCTGACCCTGCGGCAATCTCGCAATGGCATCAACTATTTTATCCAGACGCGACCTGGATTTTCTTCTGTATGAATGGCTGGATGCTGAATCCCTGATTCAGCGGCAGCGCTTTTCAGAACATAGCCGCGAAACCTTTGATGCTGTCCTCGATCTGTGCGAACAATTAGCGACCGATAAATTCGCTAATCATAATAAGAAATCAGATCAAAACGAACCTCACTTCGATGGTGAGCGTGTCCATATCATTCCCGAAGTGCGTCAAGCACTCGATGCATTTACTGAAGCAGGTCTCATCACCGCAGGGCACGATGCCGAACTCGGTGGTATGCAACTACCTTGCTTACTTGAGAAAGCGGGATTTGCCTGGTTTAACGGTGCGAATGTAGCGACCTCTGCCTACCCCATGCTCAGCATAGGCAATGCCAACACACTGTTGAAATGCGGTTCAGCGCAGCAAATTGAGCAATTTGTAAAACCCCTTTTGGCTGGACGTTTTTTCGGCACCATGTGTTTGTCCGAGCCACAGGCCGGTTCAAGTTTGTCTGACATTCTTACTCAAGCGATAGCCGAACCGGATG
>CAINAY010000492.1 GCA_903846425.1 uncultured Noviherbaspirillum sp. | reverse complement strand
CTTTATCATATTTTCGCGCTGACCATATGCTGCCTGATGGGTACTCGAATTGGTGGTTTGAATATTTTGATTCCTAACCCGCGTGATATTCCAGGTCTGGTCAAAACACTTTCCAAATATCGCTTCAACATGTTCCCCGCAGTGAACACGCTCTATAACGGTTTGCTGAACAATCCTGATTTTTCCAAGATCGATTTTTCTATGCTGAAGCTTTGCAATGGTGGAGGCATGGCTGTTCAAAAAGCGGTTAATGATCGCTGGCGCGAAGTAACGGGCAAGAGCATTGTGGAAGGCTATGGTTTATCGGAAACTGCGCCTGTGGCTACAGCGAATGCAGCAGATTCTGTTGAGTTCACCGGGACAATAGGTCTTCCTATCCCCTCGACTGAAATTGCGATTCTTGACGATGATGCGCGGCCAGTGCCTTTGGGGCAGCCCGGTGAAATTGCTATTCGTGGCCCACAGGTGATGGTAGGTTATTGGCAGCGTCCAGAAGAAACCAAGCAAGTTATGACAGCCGATGGATTTTTTAAATCGGGTGATATCGGCTTCATGGATGAAAAAGGGTATGTAACCATAGTCGATAGAAAAAAGGACATGGTCTTAGTATCAGGATTCAATGTGTATCCGAATGAAGTCGAAGGCGTAGTGGCAATGCACCCAGGGGTATTGGAATGCGCCGTCGTTGGCGTGCCAGACGCAAATACGGGCGAAGCCGTAAAATTATTTGTTGTCAGGCGTGATCCCGAGTTGTCCAAGGAAGCACTGATGGCTTACTGCCACGATGAATTAACAGGCTATAAGCGGCCCAAGATTATTGAATTTCGTGATCAACTACCGAAGACTAATGTGGGCAAAATTCTCAGGCGGGAATTACGCGACTCAAAAGCTTAAGCTATAAGCCCATAAGTCAGTAATGATGAGTATGCGCTTTGCTGACATAAGATGCGCGCATGATAAGTTCGCAATTACTAAGGCTTACACATCTTACGTTAGCGCTGGCAATGCTCTTGGCCGACGATTCTCATCAGTCGCTACATAGGTTAGCGTCGCTTCAGTAACTTTCACAACGTCAGATTCTAATCGATGCCGTTCTGCATAAACTTCAACGTTGACAGTAATTGATGTGGTACCTGTCTTGATGATTTTTGCATAAAAAGATAGCAAATCCCCTACAAATACAGGTTGCTTGAAAACGAATGAATTAACGGCCACCGTTCCCACTCGTCCATTCGCGCGTCGAACAGCGGGTACAGCAGCGGCTAAGTCGACCTGAGCCATGATCCATCCACCAAATACATCTCCATGAATATTTGCATCGGATGGCATAGGCATGACGCGTAGAGTAGGCATACCCTCAGGCAGGCGAGTTATTTCGGCATTGTTCATTGAATACCCCTTCATCGCTTCGATAAGCTAGTGATTTAAACGATAAAATACCAGAGCTGCAGCAAAGCATAAAAATTCCGTAGTCCATCCTTTCTGGTACACCCTGCCATGCGTCATCATTCAAGCCACCCCATAGATGTTCCTGCTAATCAGGCGACGCGCGACGATTGGACAACACTAAAAACACTCCTTCCTTATCTGCTGGAATGGAAATGGCGTGTTTTGTTGGCGCTTGTTAGTTTAGTGGCCGCCAAAATGGCCAACGTCGGAGTGCCGTTAGTACTCAAACAGCTCATCGATAAACTGGCACCTATGCCGGGTAATCCAGCCTATGCATTGGTTGTGCCTGTCGGATTGTTGATTGCTTATGGACTGTTGCGGCTGTCCGCAACAGTGTTTACTGAGTTGCGCGAATTTTTCTTTGCGCGAGTAACGCAGCGTGCAGTTCGAACCATTGCACTGAAAGTCTTTCGGCATTTACACGCGCTGTCATTGCGATTCCATTTAAATAGGCAGACAGGTGGAGTCACTCGAGATATAGAACGCGGAACGCGCGGTATCTCGTCCCTCGTTTCATACACGCTATTTAGCATCTTGCCGACCATCGTTGAAATCACCTTGGTGCTTGGGTATTTGAGCTTTCAGTATGACATCTGGTTTTCAGGTATCACGGTCGTGGCCTTGGCAACGTATATTATTTTTACGATACTCATTACAGAATGGCGAACTCATTTTCGCCGGACGATGAATGACTTGGACTCTAAAGCAAGCACTAAGGCCATTGACTCATTGCTTAACTATGAAACCGTAAAGTATTTTGGTAACGAAGAATACGAAGCTAGCCGATATGACCATGGTCTGCAAAAATATGAGCGTGCTGCTGTACGGTCGCAAACATCACTCACGCTACTAAACACGGGTCAATCATTAATTATCGCCATTGCGGTCACGCTCATACTTTGGCGAGCAACCTTGGGCGTCACTAATGGCAGCATGACCCTGGGTGATCTGGTGTTAGTCAATGCCTTCATGATACAGCTATACATACCGCTAAATTTTCTTGGCGTGCTGTATCGCGAGATTAAGCAAAGTCTGGCTGACATGGAAAAAATGTTTGCTCTATTAGATCAGCATCGTGATGTGGCTGATGTATCGAACGCTCAGGCACTAGCTTTATCCTCAGCAGAATTAACGTTTAGTCATGTCGATTTTAGTTATGAAGCTAATCGAAAAATTTTATTTGATGTTGACTTTACGGTGTCAGCTGGGACCACCACAGCTGTAGTGGGTCATAGCGGTTCTGGCAAATCGACGCTAGCGCGCTTACTGTTTAGATTTTACGATGTGAATAGCGGTGCTATTTTGATTGATGGTCAAGACATTCGTCAGGTAACGCAAGTCTCATTACGAAATGCTATCGGCATAGTGCCGCAAGATACGGTGCTCTTTAATGACAGCATTGCTTACAACATTGCGTATGGCCGACCCGGAGCAGCACACGAAGAAATTATCGCAGCCGCTAAAGCGGCTTACATTCACGACTTTATAGTTAGTCTGCCAGATGGATATGACACAACCGTGGGTGAGCGCGGCCTTAAATTGTCGGGCGGTGAAAAGCAGCGCGTAGCCATTGCGCGAACCTTGCTTAAAAATCCTGCGATCTTAGTATTCGACGAAGCGACATCAGCACTAGATTCTCAAGCTGAGCAAGCTATACAGCTGCAGCTAAAAGAAATTGCGCGGAATCGTACTACCTTGGTGATCGCTCATCGCTTGTCTACCGTAGCTGATGCTGACCAGATTTTGGTGATGGATCAAGGTCGGATAGTAGAGCGAGGAACTCACGCTCAATTACTGGCTGCCGGTACCGTGTATGCCCAAATGTGGGAACGTCAATTGGCAAGACCCGAATCTGATGAAGACTCTTTCTCAAAAAATAATCTGTCATTTGGCATGTTTGATCGCGCTTGAAAAAAAATCATTTTCCTGCGGTTATCCATGACTGAACTACATCAGACCAATTCTTTTACAATAATGGTTTTCCCTATTTGTCGATATCGTCATGAATCCGCGTACTTTATTAATTGAT
>CAINAY010000491.1 GCA_903846425.1 uncultured Noviherbaspirillum sp. | reverse complement strand
GATGCTTCGCTACCGCGCAAGGCCTCTGTGATTTCTAAATTGCGACGTGTTGCGGCGTCCATGCCGATAAAAGCATCCTCACGTTCAACGGCTAGGGTACGCACGTGCTGCAAGTGTTTGCCCTGTGTATTGCGTGCATACAGCAGCAATGCTCCTGCAGCACCCAGAGCGGCAGTTAAATGATCGGCACCGTATCCGGAGAGGCTTGCGGCAGTAAGTTGTTCCAACAAGGCTTTTTCACCGGCGGTAGTGTCAAAGTGCCAGTCAGCGACCGTGGTTGGACGAATGTTGAGATGTTCTTCGACGAGTAATGCGGTGTCGTGACTGGCCAAAATTTCGGCGGCAGAGATGCGCTCTATTTCTTGTCGTAAGCGTACGATGAGTTGTGCCTCATCCGTCACGATTTCAGTAACGCGTAACCAGCCGCTAGCTAATGAGAGCCATGCCAGCCCCAGCGTTAGTTGTTTACGTTGACGTGCAATATGAATCGCTAAAAGTGGACGCTCAGCTTTGTATGGCAGCAGCACAGCATCGGTTAGCGTGCCAGGAGTCACTATGCGTTGAACACGACGTTCTACCGGTCCTATACTTAACGCGAGATCACCCACTTGCTCGCATATAGCGATGGATTCGCCTAGCTTTACCAGCTTGGCTAAATATTGATCGGCGGAGTGGTATGGCACACCAGCCATCTTGATCGGCTGGCCGTTTGAATTGCCGCGTTGGGTAAGTGTGATGCCAAGTAGCCGCGAGGCTTTTTCTGCGTCTTCAAAAAACAGTTCGTAAAAATCACCCATGCGATAAAACAGCAATAGATCAGGATGATCTGCCTTGATGCCTAAGTACTGTCGCATCATGGGCGTATGGCTGTCGGGGCTGTTGCGCTCGCTGGAGCTCATGCGTATCGGTCGGGCAGTAGGAGGTGGTAATAAAAACAAGCCGGGCGCTTAGGCCCGGCGGTTACTTGACGCGAAAATGTAGCACACCCTGCCTTAACTAGGCCGGGTGTGTAGCCTAGCGCTGACCGCTGCGACGTCTTTGTTGGTTGCCATTGGCAGCCGCTTGGCCTCCCAATGCCGGTCTGCCACTGGTTGTCGAGCTAAGACCTGTTCGTGGTGCCTGACTGCGCTGAGGTGCCGCTGCTTGAGTCGACTGACCCGAGCCGCTGCGAGCGGGCTTGCCAGCTTGTTGTCGGCCACCAGCTCCACCGCTGCCTCCACGCTTGTCACCGTTGGGCTGTGCGCCAGAACGGTTATTCGTGCGTGGGCCGCTACGCTGTTTATGTTCTTGGCTGCGTAGTTGTATGGGTTGTGCTTTGGCGTTGGGGTCGGGTTCGAATCCGGCTACCACCTCACGGGTAATTTCGCGTTTAATAAATCGCTCAATATCACGCAATAAACCATGTTCATCAACGCACACTAATGAAACGGCTTCACCGGTTGCACCTGCACGGCCGGTACGACCAATACGATGGACGTAATCTTCAGGCACATTCGGCAAATCGTAATTCACGACGTGGGGCAGCTGATCAATATCAATGCCGCGCGCGGCGATATCGGTAGCGACCAGTACTTGGAGTTTGCTACTCTTAAATTCTGCTAGGGCGCGAGTTCTGGCGGCTTGACTCTTATTACCGTGTATCGCCATGGCACTGATGTCGGCTTTATTTAATTGTTCGGCCAATTTATTTGCGCCGTGTTTCGTACGGGTAAACACCAATACTTGAAACCAATTGCGTTCAGTAATGAGATGCGTCAGCAGCTTATGCTTTTGATCGCGATCCACACCGTAAATTTTTTGTGAAACGATTTCGATGGTCGAGTTTCGACGAGCGACTTCGATCATGGCGGGATTGTTTAAGAGGCCATCGGCCAGAGCCTTGATCTCATCTGAAAAAGTCGCAGAGAACAGTAAATTTTGACGCTGTGATGGAAGCAAAACCAAAATGCGTTTGATGTCGCGAATAAAACCCATATCGAGCATGCGATCGGCTTCATCTAACACTAGTATTTCAACTTTTTTTAGATCAACAGCGCCTTGTTGCAGCAGATCGAGCAAGCGACCTGGAGTGGCGACGAGAATATCTACGCCGCGCTCGAGTCGCTGAATCTGTGGATTGATATTTACGCCACCAAAAATAACAGCTGAAGAAAGTTTGACGTACTTACCGTAGGTTCGAACGCTTTCTTCAACTTGCGCTGCGAGTTCACGTGTTGGTGTTAGCACAAGTGCGCGTACTTGACGCGGCGCTGCACGCTGGCCGCTTAACAAGCGCTCCAACATGGGCAATGTAAATCCGGCTGTTTTGCCAGTGCCTGTTTGAGCACCCGCGAGTAAATCACCACCTTTCAGAACAGCTGGAATAGCCTGAGCTTGGATAGGGGTAGGTTGGGTATAACCGTTTTCCG
>CAINAY010000490.1 GCA_903846425.1 uncultured Noviherbaspirillum sp. | reverse complement strand
GTTGACTCTTTGTTTAATTAATTTATGCGATCAATAGGCGTAGTCACACCGCAGTCTATGAACTTTGCAGAGCCGCTGGCATTGCAGAGTGGCGCGCTGCTGGCGGATTACACCTTGGTTTATGAAACCTACGGTCAATTGAACGCAGACAAATCCAATGCGGTATTGGTTTGCCATGCGCTGAACGCATCGCATCACGTAGCGGGTGTGTATGAAGGTCAACCAAAGAATGTGGGTTGGTGGGACAACATGGTCGGCCCTGGTAAGCCATTAGATACCGACCGTTTTTTTGTTATCGGTGTGAATAATCCGGGATCCTGTTTTGGCTCGACCGGCCCTATGCACACCAACCCTGCTACTGGCAAACCGTATGGCGCATCGTTTCCTGTCGTGACAGTCGAAGATTGGGTGCATGCACAAGCGCGTTTAGCCGATGCATTAGGCATACGTCAATTCGCAGCGGTGATGGGCGGATCCCTGGGAGGCATGCAAGCGCTGTCATGGAGCATGCTATATCCGGACCGAATAGCGAATTGTTTAGTGATTGCATCCACACCAAAACTCACTGCGCAAAACATTGCGTTTAACGATGTGGCGCGACAAGCCATACTCACCGATCCTGATTTTCATGATGGCGATTATTACGCGCACGGCGTCGTGCCGCGCAATGGTTTGCGCGTTGCGCGCATGATTGGTCACATCACCTATTTGTCTGATGACGACATGGCCGAAAAATTTGGTCGTGATCTGCGCGGTACAGATTATCAGTTCGGTTACGGCGTAGATTTTGAGATCGAATCGTATCTGCGCTATCAGGGCGATAAGTTTTCAGAATACTTTGACGCCAATACCTATTTACTGATCACCAAAGCGCTCGATTATTTTGATCCTGCGCGCGCATTTAATGGTGATCTCGCTGCAGCACTCGCCAACACGCAAGCAGAATTTTTATTAGTCTCGTTCACTACCGATTGGCGTTTTGCACCCGAGCGTAGCCGCGAAATGGTACAAGCACTGGTTCGAAACGATAGGCGCCTGACCTATGCCGAAATTGACGCGCCGCATGGGCATGACGCTTTTTTACTGGATGATCCGCGTTATATGAATGTGGTGGGCGCCTATTATGAAAAAATCTGGGGCCGGATTACAGGGCGTCAGAATGAGTCGCATAGGAAGGCCGCATGATTACGGAGCGCTTTGCGGGTTTGCGTGCGGATCTGGCGTTTATTGCGCACTGGGTAGCCCCGGGTTCGCGCGTGCTTGATCTGGGTTGTGGTGATGGCGCGATGATGGAATATCTGCAGGTTGATAAACACTGCAGTGGCTATGGTGTTGAGATTGATGATGCGCCGATTCCGCGTTGTGTGCAGCGTGGCGTGTCAGTGATACAGCAAGATATCGAAAGCGGATTGGCGATGTTTTCTGATGCGGCCTTTGATACCGTCTTGTGCCTTTCAGCGTTGCAGATGATGAAAAATGTCGAGGCCGTGTTGCGCGACATTACGCGAGTGGGGCAAGAAGCCATTGTGTCCTTTCCTAATTTCGCACATTGGCCGCACAGAGTCGCCTTATTAAGTGGCCGTATGCCCGTGTCCGATAGTTTGCCTTATGCGTGGTATGACACACCGAATCTACGCTTTGCCACTATTAGCGATTTTGAAGAATTGGCTGATGAGGTAGGTTTGAGTGTACTTGAGTGCGTTTCGTTAAAAGACGATGGCACGCCGATTACGTTTCTACCGGAGTGGCGCGGTAGTTTGGCCGTATTCCGTTTGCGTAAAAAATAAATCTTTTTCACTTCGAATGATGGCATGAACCAACCCGTAGCTGCGACTGAGACTAAAGTGACTGGTTGGCGTCATTACTTCAACCGGCGCATGATGATCTGCGTGATGTTTGGCTTCACGTCGGGTTTGCCGCTTTTCATTCTGTATAACCTCTTGTCGGCATGGCTCAAAGCAGAGCAAGTTGATCTCAAGGCGATTGGTTTATTTGCGTTAGTTGGATTTCCCTATACGTGGAAATTCTTGTGGTCGCCGTTAATGGATAGATTTCATTTTCCCTTATTTGGTCGCCGGCGCGGTTGGATGTTTTTCTCTCAGGTGGCGTTATTGGCTGCGATCGCCAGCATGGGTTTTTTTTCGCCCCTCACTGATTTGCCTGCGATTATTTTTCTTGCTGGAGTCATCGCGTTTCTCTCAGCTAGCCAAGACATCGTCATTGATGCCTATCGACGAGAGCTGTTGTCGGATGATGAGCAAGGATCGGGCACCGCACTTTTTGTGAATGCCTACAAAATGTCGACCTTAGTGCCCGGGTCGCTATCACTGATTCTGTCTGACTTTGTGAGTTGGCAGATCGTCTTTTATATCACTGCGCTGTTTATGTTGCCAGGCGTGATAACCACCTTAGTCATTCGTGAGCCCGCTCTTTACGGCGAACCACCGCGCTCATTACGCGAAGCCGTCGTTGAGCCTTTCAAAGAATTCATCCAACGCAGCGGGTGGTCGCATGCCTTATTGGTACTCGCATTTATATTTTTGTATAAGCTTGGTGACTCGATGGCGACTGCGTTGGCGACGCCGTTTTATATGGAACTAGGGTTTACTCGCACCACGATAGGTTTGGTTGCGAAAAATGCGGGCTTATGGGCGAGTTTGGCAGGCGGAATTTTAGGTGCAGTCTGGTTAGAAAAAACCGGTGTTAATCGCGGCTTGTGGATATTCGGCGTTTTGCAGGCGGTTGCCATACTCGGCTTTGCTTTGCTGGCGCAAACGAGCGTTGCTACGCCCGGTGTTGAGCCCAGTACTCTAATGCTGGGTTTGGTAATCGGTTTAGAAGCATTTGCAGTGGGCTTAGGTACCGCTGCCTTCACTGCATTCATTGCAACGACCACTGATCAACGCTACACCGCAACGCAGTTTGCTTTGTTCACTAGCTTGGCAGCTGTGCCACGAACTTTTTTTAATGCGTTAACAGGCTTTATTGTTGCGCAAACTGGTTGGTTCATTTTTTTCTTAATCTGTTTTGCCTTAGCCTTACCC
>CAINAY010000489.1 GCA_903846425.1 uncultured Noviherbaspirillum sp. | reverse complement strand
GGGAAAACGGTTCTCCGAGTCTCGTTTATGAGATTCAAAAAGGGGAGTCTCCAGAAGTTCCAGTTCAGTTCTAATTTTCTCGCCACTGAGATTGCAGCGTTAAACCTGCAATCTCAGTGGATCGGTTATTAGATGACGTTCAAATAAGCAATTACTTCTCAACCCAAAAAGGAGCGATCAACTGTATCGCTCCGGAGAATCAGCATGACTCAAACAATCGCTAAGTCGCAGATACCTGCGGCTTTGCAGGGCGCAATTCATACCAAGCTTTTTATTGATGGAAAATTCGTCGATGCAGAATCTGGCGAAACCATGGCGACGCTTAACCCGCATGACAATAGCGAAATTGCGCAGATAGCACTCGCCGGTAAAGCGGATGTCGATAAAGCGATTCATGCCGCGCAGCGTGCGTATCCAAAATGGTCGCGACTCGCAGCGATGGATAGAGGCCGAATTTTATTAAAACTCGCTGACTTAATTGAAGCTAACGCCGAGCAGTTAGCTATGTTGGAATCATTAGATACCGGACATCCGATTCGTGATTCACGCATACTCGATGTGCCACGCACTGCCGTCACGTATCGATATTTCGGTGGTATGGCCGATAAGTTTCAAGGTGATGTTGTACCGGTTGAAGCCGGATTTTTAAATTATGTCAGCCGCGAACCTTTAGGTGTAGTCGGTCAGGTAGTGCCTTGGAATTTTCCATTGATGTTTACCAGTTGGAAAATGGCACCGGCACTCGCAGCAGGTAATTGCGTTGTGCTTAAACCAGCAGAGATAACGCCGCTATCAAGTTTGCGTATAGCTGAATTAATGGCTGAAGCAGGGATGCCGGAAGGTGTCGTTAATATTTTGCCCGGTCTCGGGCAAGTAGCAGGACAATACATTGCTGAACATTCAGAGATCGCTAAAATCGCGTTCACAGGTTCAACCGCCACTGGCCGCCGTATTGTTCAGGCATCTGCAGGCAATCTAAAAAAAGTACAACTCGAGCTCGGTGGTAAGGGCGCTAATATTGTTTTTGAAGATGCCTTTTTGCCGGCAGCGATTAATGGTGCTGCATGGGCTATTTTCCACAATCAAGGACAAGCGTGTATCGCAGGTGCGCGCTTAGTTTTGCATGAATCGATTGCGGAAGAGTTTTTAGAAAAATTTACTGCGCTTGCAAAATCTATTCGTCTGGGTAACCCGCTTGATCCGAATACGGAGATGGGGCCACTTACAAGTCAACTGCATCGCGATCGTGTTTTGTCCTACGTTGATATTGCACGTCAGGAGGGAGGCGAGATCCTTAGCGGTGGCAAAGCCCCTGGTGGAGATTTATCGGCAGGTTGCTACATTGAACCCACTATAGTTCGCGCTAAATCGACGCATGATCGTATCGCTCAAGAAGAAGTATTCGGACCATTTGTTACCGTTCTCACTTTCAAAACAGATGAGGAAGCCCTCGCGATTGCCAATAGTACGGAATATGGTTTAGGTGCCGGTCTTTGGACGCGTAATTTGCAGCGTGCGCATTTAATGGCACGTGAGATCAAGAGCGGGATGGTGTGGATCAATTGCTATAAGCGCGTCAATCCTGGCTCACCGTTTGGTGGAGTGGGTCAGTCAGGTTATGGTCGTGAGATGGGTTTCGACGTAATGCGTGAGTACACACAAGCGAAGAGTGTGTGGGTCAATATTGACGCACAAATAGTTCCGCATTACCCACGGCCTGCGAAATAAATTATCTATGATCGACTTTGTTTATCAAGCTCAAGCGGCCCGCGTGATATTTGGTGCCGGTAGTTTGCAGCATCTTGAGCGAGAGGTGCAACTCTTAGGAGCCGAGCGCGCCTTGGTTCTTTGCACGCCAGAACAACAAGGAATAGCAGAACAGGTTTCGCAACTATTGGGAGTTCGCTCAGCAGGTATTTATCCAAAAGCGGTGATGCATGTACCTGCAGAAACCGCTGCCGCTGCAGTCAAAGAAGCGCATCGCTTAGGTGCTGATTGCGCGATTGCGATTGGTGGGGGATCAACGACGGGCTTAGGTAAAGCGATTGCACTTGAATCAGGCATGCCGATACTTGCCATACCTACGACGTATGCTGGTAGTGAGATGACTCCCATTTATGGAATTACTGAAAACGGTCTTAAAAAAACAGGACGCGATCCACGCGTATTACCGCGTACCGTAATCTATGATTCCAATTTGACGTTAACGCTACCAGTAGGTTTATCGGTCACTAGTGCAATGAACGCCATCGCCCATGCCGCCGAAGGTTTGTATGCCAAAGATGGTAATCCTGTGATGGATTTAATGGCGGAGGAAGGGATACGTGCACTAGCCTCTGCGATCCCGTTGATTAAAACTAATCCAGCCGATGTAGATGCCCGCAGTGATGCACTCTATGGCGCCTGGTTGTGTGGAACAGTGCTTGGGAATGTAGGTATGGCCTTGCATCATAAGTTATGCCACACACTAGGAGGCACTTTCAATTTACCGCATGCTGAAGTTCATACAGTGATACTTCCACACGCGATTGCTTTTAATGCTGCCGCTGCACCCAGCGCAATGAAAAAGATTAGCCGTGCATTAGATGGTAAGCCAGCGGCTCAAGGTCTGTATGAGCTTGCTAAAACACATGGTGCGCCGGTCTCATTGAAAGAACTTGGAATGACATTAGACGATGTCGATAAAGCAGC
>CAINAY010000488.1 GCA_903846425.1 uncultured Noviherbaspirillum sp. | reverse complement strand
ACCTACGTCCACTATCCATTTGTCTAATCCATTAGGCAAAGTGCCTTGCTTGGTTATGGAAGATGGTGGCGCCATGTTTGATTCGCGTGTCATCGTTGAATATCTGGACACCATGTCGCCAGTGGGCAAACTGATTCCTAGCGCCGGTCGTGAGCGTGCCAGCATCAAATGCTGGGAAGCGTTGGCCGATGGCGTGTTGGATGCTGGCATCATGGTGCGAATCGAGCGCACTCAGCGGCCGGCTGAAAAGCAAAGTGATGCTTGGGTCGATCGTCAGCTGGGTAAGATACGCAACGGATTAAACTCTATGGCGATGGCTCTCGGTGATGCTCCATTTTGCGCAGGCAGCCATTTGTCGCTGGCTGATGTGGCTGTAGGTAGTGCCTTGGGTTGGCTGGCGTTTCGTTGTCCTGAAATTAATTGGCGTGACGATCACACTAACTTGGCGCGCCTGTTCGATAAATTATCTGAACGGCCTTCGTTTAAAGAGACGGTGCCTGTCGCCTAAGTGTTGTGATAATTCAGCGACAAAAAAACAGAGCCCTTGGGCTCTGTTTTTTATTGTGTCGTCGATGTATCTTCTTTATGTGTCTTCTTTGCGACCTTGAGTATTAGCTAGTGAGTGTGGAGCCCGTATCAATAATGCCGCCACCAAGACACACATCGCCGTCATATAAAACAGCTGATTGTCCGGGAGTGACAGCCCACTGAGCTTGCTCGAACTGAAGACTAAAACGGTCATCGGTTAAGGTGCGGTGCTGACAGTTCATATCGTGTTGTCGGTACCGAGTCTTAGCACTGAGTTGAGTTTCAGCAGGTGCTTGACCACTGACCCAGCTCACCTGATCAGCAGCCAGTGTGTGCGACAAAAGCCAGGGATGATCATGACCTTGCACGACATACAGCGTATTGTTGTTCACATCTTTGCGTGCGACATACCAGGCGTCGTGATTGCCATCGTCATCACGATGTTTTTTGCTACCGCCTAAGCCTATGCCTTTACGCTGACCCAAGGTATAAAAAGACAGGCCGACATGCTCGCCCATTATTTCGCCGTCAGGCGTCATCATTGGGCCGGGTTTGAATGACAAATAGCGATTTAAAAATTCGCGAAAGGGTCGCTCGCCAATAAAGCAAATACCGGTGGAATCTTTTTTACTCGCGTTGGGCAAACCGAGTTGGTCGGCGATTTTTCGTATCTCCGTTTTATGTAACTTACCTAACGGAAATAGCGTGTTAGCTAGTTGTGCTTGATTTAAGCGATGTAAAAAATAACTTTGATCTTTGCTGGCATCGACTGCTTTCAGTAATTCAAATTGACCATTGTTCTCGCGCACTCGTGCATAGTGACCAGTGGCTATGAGGTCGGCACCCAATAACATTGCGTGATCGAGAAAGGCTTTAAATTTAATTTCGGCATTACACAGCACATCAGGATTTGGAGTGCGGCCCGCTTCGTACTCACGTAAGAATTCGGCGAATACGCGATCTTTGTATTCCGAGGCGAAATTAACGGCTTCAATATCTACGCCCAATACATCAGCGACGCTGACAGCATCAATCCAGTCTTGGCGGGTTGAGCAGTACTCATCGTTGTCGTCGTCTTCCCAGTTTTTCATGAAGAGACCGATAACTTCATAGCCTTGCTGTTTGAGTAGCCAGGCGGCGACCGACGAATCAACGCCACCGGACATTCCCAAAACAACGCGCTTAGGCATAACTAGGATCGCTCACACTAGGATGGGTATAAATAAGTGACAAGGGGCTGCGCTTTCCATTCAAATAGTCATCAACGCATTGCAGCACCAAGGGACTGCGGTGAGCTGCTTGGCAGGCTAGTAGTTCATCGCGCGACATCCACACGGTGCGGATAATGCCTTCGTCTAGCGGCTGGTCATGTTGTTTCCCTAAACTACCGGTAAATGCAAATCGCAAGTAGGTGACCTCTTCTTTGGTGCGGCTTGAGACATAGCGCGACATATACACGCCGATTAATGCCTCGGGCGAGAAGTCGAAGCTGGTCTCTTCCAGCGCTTCACGGCTGACCGCTTCGATCAGTGATTCATCCGGGTCGAGATGCCCAGCCGGTTGATTGAAGCGTATGCCGTCGCTAGTTTCTTCTTCGACCAGTAAAAATTTGCCGTCGCGCTCAATGATGGCGGCCACGGTCACAGAGGGTTTCCAGATAGTTGACATGGTTTCCTTTGAAGTGACGGCATTCTACCTGCAGCCCTAGTCTGGGCAATCAAGCAGGTTTGTGAAGCTGGCTAGTGCTAGATCAATAATAGCTAGCGAAAAGGCCTCGCAGCTAAAGTGCAGAATGCTGCGCTTGTTGGCTATTAGAAATGTATTGATCAGAATCCGTTTAAATCCATCCTTAATAGGACGCCCGAAAATAGAACGGTTGTTCCATTTTTGAAATTGCGTGTACTATTCTGGCTTTCTTTTTGGGAGATCCCCATGAAAATCGGCATTCCCGCCGAGACGCGGCCGGGTGAGACGCGAGTTGCCGCGACACCTGAAACAGTTAAAAAGCTGATCGCCGCCAAGCATCAAGTGCTGGTGCAGTCTGGCGCAGGCGCGGCAGCGAGCATTACGGACGAAGCCTATGCAACGGCTGGCGCAGAGATCGTCTCTGCAGATCACGCTTTGGGTGCTGATTTGGTGCTGAAGGTCCGAGCGCCTTCCGCGGACGAGCGCAAGGCTATGAAATCTGGCGCCGTGCTGGTCGGTATGCTCAATCCCTTTGATGCAGATAACAACGCGGCGATGGCCGCTGCGGGCCTCAGTGCATTTGCTCTCGAGGCCGCACCTCGCATCACGCGTGCTCAGTCGTTGGATGTGCTTTCTTCACAAGCGAATATTGCTGGTTACAAGGCCGTGCTGATGGCGGCAAACGCTTATCAGCGCTTCATGCCTATGTTGATGACTGCTGCGGGTACCGTGAAAGCAGCGCGTGTGCTGATTATGGGTGTGGGTGTCGCTGGTTTGCAGGCGATTGCTACGGCTAAACGTATGGGTGCAGTGATTGAGGCATCGGATGTACGTCCGCCAGTGAAAGAGCAAGTTGAATCGTTGGGCGCAAAATTCATTGATGTGCCCTTCGAAACGGAAGAAGAGCAAGAGATCGCGAAGGGCGTCGGTGGCTATGCGCGCCCCATGCCAGAAGCCTGGATGAAACGTCAGGCAGCATTAGTACATGAACGTGCCAAGCAGGCGGACATCATCATCACCACCGCGCTGATACCGGGTCGTAAGGCACCGATATTGATTAGCGAAGAGACGGTTAAATCAATGAGGCCAGGGTCGGTGATTATTGATATGGCAGTTGAACAAGGCGGCAATTGCCCACTCTCTGAATTGGGCAAGACGGTTGTCAAACACGGCGTAACCATTATTGGTGAACCCAATATTCCTGCTTTGTGCGGCGCGGACGCGTCGGCACTGTATTCACGCAATGTATTGGATTTTCTCAAGCTCATAATCAACACAGAGGGTGCATTGCATATCGATACCAGCGATGAAATCGTCGCTGCGACCTTGATGTGCTCGGGTGGTGAAGTCGTTCGTAAGGCTTAGGAGATTTAATGCAGCGAATTATGTTGCGCGCGAAAATACATCGTGCGACGGTGACGCAATGTGATCTGAATTACGAAGGTTCGTGTGGCATTGACCAAGATTTGCTCGAAGCGGCAGACATCCGCGAGTTTGAAAAAATAGAGCTGTATAACATTAATAACGGCGAGCGCTTTTCTACCTATGCCATTGTAGGAAAGCGCGGTAGTGGTGAGATTTCTCTCAATGGCGCTGCGGCACGCTTAGCGCAATTAGGTGACTTACTCATTATTTGTACCTATGCGCCTATGAGCGATGCTGAGGTAGCTGAGTATCAGCCAAAGATTGTGTTTGTAAACGATAAAAATCGAATCACTGGCCTTAAAAAATAATGCCTTCTCCGTAGTTCTGAGGGCGCCTACTGTCTACAACCAGAGGACATCATGGAAGTCAGTCATACCATCATCAACCTGATCATCTTTGTGCTGGCAATTTATGTCGGCTATCACGTGGTCTGGACTGTTACCCCTGCTTTGCACACGCCACTGATGGCGGTGACGAATGCGATATCCGCCATCATCATCATTGGCGCCATGTTGGCCGCTGCGTTAACGGAAGGACCGCTTGCGCAGTTTATGGGTATGGTTGCCGTAGCCCTGGCAGCAGTCAATGTCTTCGGTGGTTTTTTGGTCACCCAGCGAATGCTGGAAATGTTCAAGAAAAAAGAGCCTAAGGCCAAGAAGAAGGAAGAGGCTTAATCATGAGCATGAATCTGGTTACTTTGT
>CAINAY010000487.1 GCA_903846425.1 uncultured Noviherbaspirillum sp. | reverse complement strand
TGAAGCCCAAGGGGCTTGCAGAAAAGTCCGCTATTTTGACGACTTTGGTGTTCCGTGTCAATTCTGCAGCCCCGAAAACGCGAGGCGTCGGCACTGCGACGCCGGGGTGAATTACCACGTACCAAGCCGAGGGAAGCATCATCGCTATCAGCTGTTCTCCGATGCCTTCAGCGAACGCATTTTGACCGAGCAGGAAAAACGGCACGTCCGCGCCCAGCTGAACTCCCAAATGCATCAGCTCGGCGCGAGACATGCCAAGTTGCCAAAGATGATTCAAAGCGAGCAAGACCGTTGCCGCATCCGATGAGCCGCCGCCCAGCCCGCCGCCCATGGGTATGCGCTTTTCCAAGCCAATGTCGACGCCGCAAACAGACTGCCCGCGTGAACTGGCGGCGATTTTGAGTAGCTTAGCGGCTCGTATCACCAGATCATCCGCTTCGGGCACATCGGCAAGGTCGGTTACGCGAACAATGCGTTCGTCATCGCGAAGATCAAAATGTAGCGTGTCCTGCAAATCAATTAACTGAAAAACAGATTGCAGCAAGTGATAGCCATCGTCGCGACGGCCGACCACATGAAGAAAAAGATTCAGCTTGGCTGGCGCCGGGCAATCGTGCAAATAACGAACAGGAGTTGGGGTGGTTAGCATCACTGCGGCTCCCACTGATCGATGATGATGCGCAAACTTAACTGATGTAGTTGCGGCGAGGTGCGGGTCAGATCTATGCGTTTAGGATACGCAGACACGGAATTTTGCTGCCAGCTGACATAGTGTATGTGCCAGCCCTCGTTATCGAACTGATCGTTTTCATTCGGTCTAGCTATTTGTCGTTGATTGGACGAATTACGATTAAATCCTTGCAACCAATCACGCATTCCCGCAACCGGTAGTGACCAACCCAAGGTTTGTTCAGTGAGCTCTGCGATGTTCGGAGCGGATTTTATATCTTTGCCAGTTTGTTGAATGGTGGCTAAGTTAGAAGTGATAGCCAGCTTGGCCATCGTTTGTCCTAAGGGCGACATCAGATCGATATCGATGCGCTGACCTTGTTGCTGCCATTGAAAGCGTCCTTGAACCGACTGCGGTCGGTTATTTTGCTCATACGCGACTGAAAAACGTCCCTGAATCAGGATGTTGTCATAGAAGCTGCGCTCAGTTAGCGTTTGTGATGGCAAGGATGACCACGTTTGCAGACTGCTGCAACCGACCATCCCACTAACCGTTAATAGCGCAAATAGCCAAGCGGGCAGTCGTGTCATCCAGCGCATGCGTAGAAGGATTTAGAGCTTTATCTGCAGTCTCTGCAGCGTACTCTTTAGCGTATCGTTTTTAGAATCTCGGCCACCTGCATTACGCCAGAGTTTTTTTGCTTCTTCCTCGCGGCCGCGTACCCACAGAACTTCACCCAGATGGGCGGCGATTTCAGGGTCGGGCTTGATAGAAAACGCTTTGCGTAAAATTTCTTCAGCTTTCTCAAATCGACCCATACGAAATTCTACCCATCCCATGCTGTCCATGATGTAGGCATCATCTGGCGCGATTGATAAGGCTGTTTTAATCAAGTCATACGCTTCAGGTAAACGTATGTTGCGATCGGCTAGCGAATAACCCAGCGCATTAAATGCATGTTGACCATCCGGCATCAGCTTCATGACTTTACGCAGCGCAGTTTCCATGACATCAAACTGCTGATTTTTTTCAGACAGCATACCCAGTTCATAGAGCAAATCTAATTGATCCGGATAAGCCTCAAGTGCATCTTGTATCAAGCGTATAGCGTCAGGCAATTTGTCTGCATCACGCAATAATTGCGCTTCACCGATGATGAGTTTGACGCGTTCGTCATCATTTTCAACATCTGTTTGATTGAGCAGGGCGCGAGCATCATCAAGCTTGCCACTTTTAGCCATAAGTTGCGCGCGTTTTAACGCCGCATTCGTTGCGCCGTTTTGCGCCGTGGTTGCAACCATATCCAGCCATGCCATGGCAGCAGTTGTGTCGTTACGATCTTCAGCGATCTGCGCCAGTATCATTAGCGCCTGGCTTGCATCACGTTCGCGATCAGGTTGACCTTTCAGGTTTTGAATATAGGTCGAGAGATATTTTTCAGCTTCCGCAATCTCATTGGTTTGCGCCATCAACAAGCCAAGCGCATAAAGCGAGGTTTGATCGTTAGGCAGTTGTTGCAGCAGTGTTCGGAATTCTTTTTTGGCTTCAGCTACTTTAGACTGCTCAAACAGCATACGAGCATAGGTCAGGCGTACTTCGCGCGACTTAGCATTTTTTTTCAAAAAGTCGGCCAACAGTTTTAGTCCGTCGGCTTTATTCTCAAGTAGCTGAGCATGCATTAGCACAGCAATTTCAGAATTGGGAAATTTACTAATCGCTTCACGCGATTCTTTCAGCGCTGCAGTACGATCGCCGCTCACCATAGCCATTTGAACCAGCGCTATGCGCGCCTCAATCAAATCGCGATACGGCTCAAGTAATTCCTTCATCATCGCGCTGGCGCGAACACGGTCAGGCATACGCGCTAGCAATCGTTGCACGTTACCGATAGCCATAGGCAGCATCGCAGTCGAGCTACTGGCGAGTTGTTTAGCTAGCGAAGCCTTAGCGTCATCCGACCGATTGTTAGACACCTGAAGTCCTAACAATACTTGTGCGGCATCGTCTGCATTGGGGGCGAGTTCATGCCAAATACGTGCAGCTTTCATCGCTTCAGCTGGCAATGCTCCCGCGATGGCCATTTCCGTGGCGCGCCGTGCCAGGCGCGCATCGCCCGTGCTGCGTGCGATCGACAGCATATTGGCGTATCCCGCAAACGCATTACCACGTTGGTAAGTGATTTCGGCAGACAAGTAGCGGAACATCAGCTCTTCGGCCCTGCCCACAGAAGGCAAGACATCCACAGGCTCGTCAGTAGTCGCACTATCGGCGGCGAATAATGGGCAGGCCGTCGCAAGCAATGCCGAGAGCGTTAGAATGGCTGAAAAATGTTTCAAAAGATTATCCTGTCGTGAAGCCTGAATAAGCCAACGCATGGGTTGCGCATTATTTCGGTAGCCAGTGATTTTACGACGAAAGCTGGAATGATCGCAGGCCCACACTTTAAAAACCACCCTCTCACCGTTTCCGATGCCTGAACTGCCTGAAGTTGAAGTCACCCGTCGTGGTATCGCTCCGCATGTCGAAGATCGTCAGGTGACCGAGGTGATTCTTCGGCGCGAGGGCTTGCGCTGGCCTTTTCCCACCGGATTGTCCGAGCTATTACAGCAGCGCCGCGTGCTATCGACCGGGCGGCGCGGAAAATATCTACTGTTAAATTTTGAGCATGGCACCCTAATCATTCATCTAGGTATGTCGGGGCATTTGCGCGTGTTATCCGGATCGCATCCACCGCAAAAACACGATCATGTTGATGTCGTGATGGGTGAGACTCGTTTGCGCTTAACTGATCCAAGACGTTTTGGTGCTGTGCTGTGGCACTCCAACGAAGAGGGCGATATCGAACAACACACCTTGTTACGTCATTTAGGCGTTGAGCCATTAACGTGTGAGGATCTAGGTCTACGGCTGCATCGTGAAAGTCGCCAGCGCAGCGCGGCGATCAAGCAGGTTTTATTAGCGGGCGATATTGTCGTTGGAGTGGGAAATATTTATGCGTGCGAGAGCTTGTTTCATGCGCGTATACATCCGAATACAGCAGCACGACGAATTTCTGCATCACGCTATCAGGCGTTGGCAATTGAAATTCAACGCGTGTTAGCTGCAGCGATTGAACAAGGTGGCAGTAGCTTGCGCGATTTCATCGGTGCCGATGGCCAATCAGGCTATTTTCAGCAAACCTATTTTGTGTATGACCGCGAGGGTGAGCCTTGCAGAGTGTGTAAAACGCCGATCAAGCGTAGCGTTCAAGGTCAGCGCTCTACGTTTTATTGTGGACGTTGTCAGCGATGAAGCGCGTCGTTACCGATCAGCTCGATGTCACTATCGACCCCACTTTTTCTGTCACGCTCATTGAGTGGCAACAGCAGCATGGCCGCCATCAATTGCCGTGGCAGCAGACGCGTGATGCCTATCGCATCTGGTTATCTGAAATCATGTTGCAGCAAACGCAGGTGGCGACAGTCATTCCGTATTACCAGCGATTTCTGCAACGATTTCCAACGATTTTTTCTCTGGCTGAAGCGCCCGTTGACGATGTAATGGCGCACTGGAGTGGATTGGGTTACTACACGCGAGCACGTAATTTACATCGTTGTGCACAGCGCATCGTTGCAGACTACGGCGGACAATTCCCAGCCGATGTGGAGCTATTGAGCGACTTGCCCGGCATAGGGCCGTCAACCGCAGCGGCCATTTCAGCATTTGCTTACGGTACGCGCGCTGCGATTTTGGATGGTAATGTAAAGCGCGTATTTTGTCGGGTATTTGGTGTTGAAGGTTTTCCCGGCTCATCATCCGTAGAAAAACAATTGTGGGAATTAGCGATTGCGCTACTGCCAGAGCAATCCATTGAGGCCTACACCCAAGGGTTGATGGATTTAGGTGCGACGCTATGCACGCGTAGCCGACCTCGTTGTCATGAATGTCCGTTCGCATCACGCTGTATTGCGCACAACACCCAACGCGTTAATCAGCTGCCTATGCGCAAGCCCAAGAAAGCCGTTCCTGAAAAATTCACGGTCATGCTAGTCATTGAGCATGATCAAAATATTTTGCTCGAGCAGCGTCCGCCATCAGGTATTTGGGGAGGTTTGCTGTCGTTACCTGAAGTGAATCGGCTAATGACAGCGGGTGAAAAGCCGCTAACTAAAGAAGCCTTACATGCTGAGTTAGCTGAGTTTGGTGAAGTTGAAGCGATCAGCGTGATGCCGGAATTCACTCATGCGTTTTCGCATTACAAACTTACAGCCGCACCACTACGAGTCAAGATGAAACGTGTGTTTATGATGGCCGCACAAGCTAATTATCAGTGGCTACCGGTGGCGAAGCTAAAGCAAGCAGCGCTGCCAGCGCCCATCAAAAAATTATTAGTCGATGGATAGTTCAAGACTAATCAACAGTTAAATGATTCTGTTTTCGCGCAGGTACTGTTCTATTTTTAACAGGCGCGCACCATCATCTTGAATTTCAAGCAGCGCTTGTTTTTCTTCAATGGTGATCGGTAGCATTTCGCTCCATCGATTAGCGACCCAACTTGGGGAGTTCAATTGATGCGGCTCTGGAAAAGGATTGACGAAATTTTGATCAGCCTGCTCGCGTGACTGATCCATAAAATCATTGATGACTGTTTCCAGTACGTCACCACAAACCGGTAGTGCATCTTCGTAGGGAATGTCGGTACTGCTGGCGAGCATCTCAATCTTTGCTTCTGTCAGTTGGTTGGTTTGTACGCGTGTTTCGAGTACCTTAAAACGTTCTCCGCCGCGCGTCTCTAACAGCAGTACTCCCAGCTCGGGCATATCCCATTCCACGATGTGCGCTAAGGTACCCACAACGCATGGCTCAGCAGCTTTACCAACTTCAGCACCCGATCGAATGGCGACTACTCCGAACGGAGCATCAGCTTTCATTCGTTCACGCACCATGTCCACATAACGGGTTTCGAATACGCGCAAAGGTAGTACGCCACCGGGGAAAAGCACAGTGCGAAGTGGGAACAGCGGTAGCCAGTCAGTTGCGTTCATTATCGTGCAATAGTTCGCGGTGACGAATCAACACACGCGCTTGATTTTTAAAATGTAGTGCCAATTCTTCAACCATAAACACCGATCGATGTTGGCCACCAGTACAACCAATCGCCACCGTTAGATAGCTGCGGTTGTCGCGCTGGTACGCTGGCAACCAGCGTTCAATAAAATTGCGAATATCTGAGAGTAGATTGACCGCGTCTGGTTGTGCTTTAAGAAAATCAACAACCGGCTGATCTTTACCTGTCATGGGGCGCAGCGTTTTGTCATAAAAAGGATTGGGAACGACGCGCACATCAAAGACTAAATCAGCATCCAGTGGCACTCCGAATTTGAAGGCAAATGACTCAAACAAAAGTGACAATTGCTGGCTATCTTTTTGCACCAGTTCTTTAATCCAGGCGCGCAGTTGATTCGCAGATAGGCCCGAGGTATCAATCAAATGCCCCAGACCTTCAATTGCAGAGAGCATTTCACGCTCTTGCCAAATGCATTCAACTAAGGTCGGAATATCCGAGGGTTGTGCATCAGGCGCGATGCGGTGTGAGAGTGGGTGACTGCGACGAGTTTCTGAAAAGCGGTTAATTAATGATTCAGTTTTCGCAGTAAGAAAAATCACTTCAACATGATGTCCTTGGTCGCGCAGCCAGCTAATATCGACAGGTAATTCACTCAGTGATGTGGCGCTGCGGGCATCGACGGCCACCGCAAGATTTTCTGCCGCTTCGCTGAGACGAGTTTCTACGAGGGCACGCAGCAAAGAGGGCGGCAGATTATCAACGCAAAAATAACCCGCATCTTCCAGCGCGTTCAGTCCAACGGATTTACCCGACCCAGAAATGCCTGTGAGGAGAATAATGCGCATCTATTCCTCGCCCATGGCGCGCTGTTGGCGCTCCATAAAATTAGCCAGGGTGTCGATACCGCGCAGCTGCAGTATGGTGTTGCGTACAGCGGCTTCCAACAATACAGCGATGTTTCGACCTGCTTCGACCGGAATCACTACTTTGCGTATCGGTAATCCGAGTACTTCTTCATTTTGTTGGTCTAGCGGAAGGCGTTCGTAATTTTCTTCTAGTGTTTTGCGGCGCACGAGATGAACGATTAATTTCAGTCGCATTTTTCGGCGCACCGCGGTTTCACCAAAGATCGCACGAATATCTAACAAGCCCAAACCACGGACTTCTAAAAGATTTTGCAATAGCGGTGGGCAGCGGCCTTCGACCATGTTCGGTGCAATGCGTGCAAACTCCACAGCATCATCCGCTACCAGTCCATGATTACGCGATATCAGCTCTAAACCTAATTCACTTTTACCTAGGCCTGATTCGCCGGTGATTAATACACCGACGCCTAGTACATCCATAAAAACGCCATGCATGGTGACGCGTGTCGCGAGTTTTTTCGAGAGATAGACGCGTAGGTAATCAATCACCTGTGCTGATGGCAAGGGGGTAGCAATCAAAGGAATGCCGTGTTCATTACATACTGAGATGATGAAGGGCGGCGCTTGCAATGATTGCGCCATGATAAGCGCAGGTGGTTTACCTGCTACTAGTTCGCGTGTTTGTGCGAGGCGCGATTGCTCTGAAATATGGGCGAGATAAGAGACTTCTTCATGGCCAAAAACCTGAATGCGTCCGGGGTGAATCAGATTCAAGTGCCCGATTTGATCTGCTGCAGATACTGCGTCACCCACGATCACGCCATTCGCGCCAGCCTGACCGCCTAACCAGCTGAGCTTCAATGCCTCGAGGTTGTCATCGAAGAGTTCTTGTATCGATAGCGGATTAGTCAGAGGCATAGGTCAGCGGCGCCGGTATTCGGTTCAGGTGCGATTAATTTGGTGGAGTCGACGGCGCTATTGAAACAGCATCAATGGCCTAAATCAAACCACATTTCGCTCGGCGGGATGCCAGTTGACTAGTTTTGTGTACAGTGATTGAGCGTCGCTATCCTCAGTTAGCTCCGATCGGAAACCCTTATCGGAAAACATTTCTGCGATTTCCGACAAAATTTCCAGATGCTGTTGCGTCACATTATCGGGAATCAGCAAAAAAATCAGTAGCTTAACGGGCTCACCATCAGGCGACTCAAAAGGAATAGGCTCAGATAAACGAACAAATGCAGCGAGTGGGGCTTTTAATCCGCGGATTCGTCCGTGAGGTACAGCAACGCCGTGCCCGAGTCCGGTGGAGCCTAAGCGTTCGCGAGCAAACAAATTGTCGGAGACGGTAGAACGGGCAATTCCGCAATTGTTTTCAAAAATCAGTCCGGCTTGTTCGAAGGCTCTTTTTTTACTCGAACACTCGAGATCAAGAACGATATTTTTTTCTGAAAGAATTTGGCTAAGTTGGGTCATGGTACTAGGGCAAAGATGGCGATGTTCGAGGCCTGCGTGTTATTCATGGTTCTTGGGGCGGTAAACCTAGGTTTATTCTTGTCTCGGGCCAACAAATCTATACCTGCTTGGGCCGTATGGCAATCGCAAAAAAACATTTTTTTTAAAACCCCTGCTATTGCCTTGCATTTCGGGCATTAGATGGCATTTTTGAAAGTGAAAAATTACTGCGCCACGGGTTGATATCAATCCCGCCACGCCGTGTGTAACGAGCCAGCACCAATAGTTTCGACGGGCTGCATTGTTTCAGTAAGTCCATAAAAATTTGTTCAACGCAGTGCTCGTGAAAGCCTTGATGTAGGCGAAATCCGATCAGGTATTTTAATAATCCCTCTTGATCGATGGCGGGCCCAACATACTGAATCTGAATACTGGCCCAATCCGGTTGATTAGTCACAGGGCAATTCGATTTGAGTAAGTGTGACACCAGCTTTTCATCGACGGGGGGTGACGCCTTATCTGACCGAAGCAAGCTTTTGTCGGGAGAGTAAGTATCAACTTCAATGTCTAGGCGATCGATGAGGTGACCATCAAGCT
>CAINAY010000486.1 GCA_903846425.1 uncultured Noviherbaspirillum sp. | reverse complement strand
GTGAGCAGAGCGCGTGCGAGCGTGCGGTCGAGCAGGGCACGCCTGTGGCCTAACTCATGCGCCAGCACGATACCGATACCGCCGCACACATAGCCAGAAGAGAGTGCGAGCCACACCAGAGCATCCCACTCATAGTGGACAGCGTTAATGGCTCGCGGCAGCCATACTCCCCACCGATAACTTGGGGTGGTCGATGCATAGCCTCCCCACAACCACTCAGCTGCGGGTATGGCGATGGCCGCTAGAGCTAGCGTTAGCCAGGGCGCGCCTATCCACCAACCCAGCACGGGCGATAGAGTAAAAGCGGTCGGCAGCAGCAAGTGCATGAAGGTCTCTTTGGCGGGTTCAAAACTAACTCCGCCATTGTAGCCAGAGCTTGAAGTTAGGCATTTGTAAGATTAAATACCGGAATTATCTTTTTAATAAGCTAAGTCCTTGATTTTGCTAGATCTTCGGCGTTGACAGTATGGCATCCGTATGTTCCAATTGGGAAACATTCGGGAAATCGAGTAGTAAATAAAGCTCAATTTTCTCCGTCGTACCCTTAACGATACCTCCAGGGGTCACAATCTGATGCGACAGCCGAATCCCATCATTGGTAACAGTCCACCGATGCGAGACATACGCAAGCTAATCGAGACCATTGCGGACTCGACAGCGACTGTGATGATTAATGGCGAATCCGGAACCGGCAAAGAATTAGTCGCCCAAGCATTGCATCATCAATCCTCTCGTTCTGACGCTAACTTCGTTCCACTTAATTGTGCAGCGATTCCTAAAGAATTAATGGAAAGTGAATTGTTTGGTCATCGCAAAGGTGCATTCACCGGCGCACTGGCTGATCGAGTAGGTCGGTTCGAGCTTGCTCATGGTGGAACACTCTTCCTAGACGAAATTGGTGATTTATCACTCGACATGCAGGTCAAGCTACTGCGCGTACTGCAAGAGCGCATGGTGGATCCGGTAGGTTCATCACGCGCGGTTGAAGTTGATGTGCGAGTCATCGCTGCGACGCATCGTGATTTGGAATTAGAAATTTCCGAAGGCCGCTTCCGCGAAGATTTGTATTACCGATTGAATGTACTGCCGGTGACCACGCCACCACTGCGCGAGCGCGGTGACGATATCGCACTGCTGTTGAAGCACTACGCAGAAAAATTTGCGCATAAGTCCACGCCCATCACTTTTTCGCCTGAATTTCTGAGTGCTCTGAAATCATACGAGTGGCCGGGCAATGTGCGCGAATTATCCAATCTTGTGCATCGATTCTCTACACTGTTTGCGGGCCAGTATTTAACGCTGGCTAGCATACCGGTGTCGATGTTACCTAAAGGCTTACAGAAGCTACAGCTAGAACGAGCCGGTGAAGAGCCTGCTCCACCGTCAGCGGATGTATTGCAAATGTTTGCGCTTGACGAGCCAGGTACGGTACCTGAATCCATTGCTAAATCCGACGAACCTAATCACGTAGAAGACATCATCATGCTAGCGCAGGGTGGACCTGTGCTGCCACCCGAAGGCATGTCGTTGAAAGAAAAAATGGCGCAAATCGAGCGCGCGTTTATTGAACAAGCGTTGGATCGATCTGCAGGTAATGTATCTAAAACAGCTCGTCTGCTGAATTTGCAACGAACCACCTTGATTGAAAAAATCGACAAATACCGGCTTCGCTCCGCGTAAGAGAAACTATGTCTAAGACCAAACTTCAAACGACCAGTGTAGTTGGCATGGTCGGCGCTCTGTTACTAATCGCTGCTGCGACCGGTGGTAATTTTTTGCAGTTCGTCGATTTACCCGCCGTTCTGATTGTTTTCGGCGGTACTTTTTTATGCGTTTTGGCGAAGAGCACGCTTACTGAATTTAAGAGTGCCTTTGAAACGGCGCGCGAAGCTATTTCGCATTCACCCACGCGCTTATCTGATCTAATCGATGAAATGATTGAAGTTGGTCGTGTGGCGCGCTACAACGATCGTTGGATGGTGATGTTAGAAGATCGCGAATACAACGATCGCTTTATCGCCAAGGCAGTACGACTGTGGGTCGATGGTCTTGACCCTGTGCTGATGAAAGATGCTTTGTTGCGTGAGCTAGCAGAAGAAAAGACACGCTACGACCATGCACGCGATTTTTTCGCGTATGCCCAAGAGTTAGCTCCAGCGATGGGTATGATAGGTACGCTCTTGGGTCTGGTACTCATGATGGGTAATATGAGCGATCCGCGCGCAATTGGCCCTGGTATGGCGGTGGCTTTATTGGCTACCTTATACGGTGCGATACTCGCGAACGTGGTCATGGGTCCGCTGGTACAAAAAATTATGGGGCACGGTAAGCGCATACGAAATAATTATGAGCTCGTGATCGCCGGTATGTTGTTTCTGCAAAAAGGTGGGGATCCACGCATGTTGCCAGATCTTTTGCTGGGTAATCTGAAACAAGAACTCGAACATGAGCCCGAGCCCGAAGCTTTGCCCGTAGCTGAACCTGAGCCTGCTCCAGCGCAAGTTGCCCTGCCACCAGCTGAAACGGACATCAAGTCCTGAGTATGTTGAGTACTGACAAAGATGTTGCCGAACTAGAGAAGCCTGAACATCAATCGATGTTTGCGGCGTCTAATTTGTTCGATGACGATCATCATGCACACTACCCACGACTTCCCTGGCCACCCTGGATAGTGACCTTCGCCGACATGGTGATGTTGTTGTTGGCCTTCTTCGTTTTGCTGCTGTCCTTTTCCGATCTTGATCCCACGCGGTTTCAGGACGTGAGCGGCTCATTGCAAAAATCGTTGGGAAGCGATAAAGCGCCACCCGTGGTGATCGCGCCGCCTACAGATACGCAATTAGCTGCCGGTGGCCCTTCAACCGCGGGTGGCCCTGCGACAGAAGCCGGACCTTTTTCAGAACAACTCGCTAAAGACCTCGGCAAATTACAAAAAGAACTCTCCACAGATTTAGTGGGCAATAAGATTCAACTCCGAACTGAGAACGGTCGATTAGTTTTGCAATTGCCCGAGCGCGGTAAAGGTGTGATGCCGCAAGAGTTAATCGATCTATTTGGTCGTATCGCCGATGCGCAATCTCAAGTTGAATCCGTTGTTGAAGTGCGCGAGGGTGTCGAGACCGGCGAGCGGATTGCAGAAACAGCACGCCAGATTGAGAAGTTACGTGAAGCTTTGAAGAGTGAAATTATTAAAGGTCAAGCGCAAGTCGAACGAGATGGCGAGCGCATCGTTATTCGCATGGTAGTGCAGGGCAGCTTTTATTCTGGAAGCGCCGATCTCGCCACCGACTTTATGCCGATCTTAAATAAAATTGGTAAGACCATCACCGAAGCAGGTGGCCGCATCGTGATTGAAGGGCATACTGATGATGTGCCTTTATCGGGACACAATCGTTTTCGTTCTAACTGGGATTTGTCAGGCGCGCGCGCAGGCGCTGTGGCGGATTACTTGAGCGAGCGCGGAGGCGTGCCTCGTGAGCGTTTGATGGTTAGGGGCATGGCTGACACCAAACCCGTTGCTGCTAACGATACTCGTGAAGGCCGCGCTAAAAACCGTCGCATCGAAATACTGGTTGATGCGTTTGGCAGTTGAGTTATTCGGTTATAACTTCGCTCTTCAACGACATTCCATTAGCAGCTAACGCTGCGCCAAATTCTTCTGCGCGATCTGGATGTGCGGTTGCATAGTTTCGGCAGCAATCCTCAAACAAAGTCATAAATTCTTCTTTTGTGTACAGAACGCAGTGCGGGTCGTAATCCCATAGACCAGGGTCTACCCATGCGTAATACATGTCATCAGCAACGGGAAAATCAAATTTTTCTTCGCACAAATCACGATGATCCCAGC
>CAINAY010000485.1 GCA_903846425.1 uncultured Noviherbaspirillum sp. | reverse complement strand
TTGGGTAGATAAAAATCTTTTTGTACTTGTGAGCCATGGCGTAACAACGTTCCCATGTTGTACATCTGGCCGTGACACGCGCCAGAATTACCACCGCAACGATTGATTTCTTCCATGATCACGGAAGCTTCAACCATGCCTAATCCTGAGCCGCCGTACTCCACTGGAATCAAGGCAGCTAACCAGCCAGCCTTCGTCAAAGCTTCTACAAAAGCTTCGGGATACGCGCGTTCGTCGTCAACTTGACGGAAATACTCTGCGGGAAACTGTGAACATAAATCGCGAATAGCATCGCGAATATCCTGATAAATGGGTTGCGACATGAATAATCCTGTTTGAACGTGCATAAAGACCACGTGCTGTTTAGCAATAGGTACAGTATGAAGTGTGAACTATCCTTCTGTCAGGAACAATTCAGGAATTAATAACGTGTACTTGAAAGCGAATTAACCCTACTTGTAAGTTCTATATCAGTCAGGCAGCGACTGTCGTTTCAGCGACTAAAAGCTCAACCAACTCGCGAGCAAAGGCAGGAAGTGCCTGCAGATTTCTGACGCACACTTGCATCTTACGCACGGCCCATTCATCCGTCAGCTCAACCATACGAATATTCATGGTCTTCGCGTGTCGGCTAGCTGATGAGAACGGAACCACACCAATACCTACATTCGATTCAATCATTCGACAAGCCGCTTCAAAATTTCCTACTTGGATGCGAATCTTGATTGGTCGATTTAACTCATTTGCTGCCTGTGCCAAAAATGCATGAATAGCACTAGCTTCAATCATGCCTACAAAATCATGTGTGAGTGCCTCAGAAAAATCGATACGGCCACGGTTTGCAAGCACATGCGCTTCTGAAGTCACAAGTACTAAACGATCTTCGCTTAAGGCTAAGGTTTCTAAACCATCGGTACGCACATTTCCAGCAATGATGCCTACATCAACTTTTCCTTCAGAAACTGCCCGCACAATGTCATGCGAGAGTCTCTCTTTTAAATCGACGTTCACATCGGGATGGGAGGCAAGAAATTTTGGCAGCAACGTAGGCAGTAACTCTGCCATCGCACTGGTATTAGCAAAAATACGAACATGGCCGCGCGTGCCTTTAACGTATTCTGACAAATCAGCACGTAAATCACCTAATTGCTGAAGCACGAGTCGGGCATGATGCATGAAGGCCTGCCCGGGTGGTGTCAACGTGACGCCTTGGCTGGTGCGATACAAAAGTTTAACGCCGAGTCCCTCTTCCAGATTCTTGATTCGTATGGAAGCCGCTGGCAATGACATGTGCGAACGTTCTGCCCCGCGAGTGAGACTGTTTGCCTCGGCAATGTTCACGAACAATTTAATATCGGGAAGATCGAAATGCGCAGCCATGATAGTTATCCAAAAACAGGGAACGTCTTAAAATCACCCGACAGCAAATTTTTGCTATCGGCATGTTGTAGCCAGCCTTCAATCAGAGTGGCATACACCCTACGAAAATCAGTGGTGTGCTTTAGATTACCACCCTCGTCTAAATTAGTGAGTGAGGGTACGGCACCATAATGCCCCCCTTTTACTGGCTTGCCAATCACATACATGTGATTAGCGGTTCCGTGATCGGTACCCAAGCTCGTGTTCTCTGCAGCGCGGCGCCCAAATTCTGAAAATACCAGTAGGGTCACATCATCAGCGCGACCGATGCGCTCAAGATCTTTCATGAAGCCAGCAACGGCATCCGACACATAGGTTAGCAATCGTTGGTGAAGTTCAGACTGTTGCACATGCGTGTCAAAGGCATTGTGACGATAACCCACGTAATACAGTCGTGTCGGTAAATCTGCTTTGATCATCGCAGCTACTTTGGTCAGATCGACTGGCACGATGCCGTAGTCCACCGGCGTTTTGTAATTTTCCCACGCAGCTCGAACTAAGCCAGACGCTTGTCGAGCACTATCAGCCACGCTATGTAAAAAATTTTGCGTAGGGTTAGCGGCATTGACTTGCATCCCATTGTCCAGCAAAGCGCGGCTTTGCAGTAAGCCTTTGCGTGTAAAGCGATCAGGGTCATCAAACACAACGGGTACGTGATGCGCAGCACGCACAGCCAGCGATTGGCGCTCATCGATATTGACTAAAAAATTGGGTGTTAGCTTAGGATCGATAGCATCCGCTACTCGACCTAACCAACCATACGGCTCGCCGCCATTTGGAACACCGGTATGCCAATACGCCATCGAGGTGAAATGAGAAAACGAAGGTTGCGCATAACCACAACCATGCATGACCGCCATGCGTCCGTCTTTGAACAATTGCTCAAAGCCTGACATGCCAGGACTAAATCCGAAATGATCATCAATCTTGCGTACCTTGTTGGCTTTGATGCCGATCTTAGGACGCAAGCGATAGTAGGCATCATCCGCGTAAGGTACGAGCGTATTTAAGCCATCATTCGCTCCAGAGAGTTCCATCACAACGAGAATGCGACGTGATGCATCTGTTTGCGTAGTTTGCGCGGCTTGCGCGGGCAACCAAGGCAGTCCAGCCGAGAGCCCTGCACCGGCTAACGCAGAGAGTAATTGACGACGCGTCAAATTGGTGTGGTGGTCTGACATGGTCTTATCCTAATTGGTAATCCGGCAGCGACAGAATGACATGCAGCGCATTTCGTAATGCGTCTTCCATGTAACTGTCAGCGGCTTTTAAATCGGTGGTTCCAAGATCGGAAGCTAATAGCTCGCCGATTTTTTTGCGTAATTCTGGACTCACTGGCGT
>CAINAY010000484.1 GCA_903846425.1 uncultured Noviherbaspirillum sp. | reverse complement strand
TATCGACAGAGGTACCCCAGGATGCTGTACCCAATTCTTTCAACGCGATATCAAGTTGTGCGGCATCTCTATCCCAGATAGCGACTTGAGCACCGGACTCAATCATGCGCTTGGCGGTACTAAAGCCTATGCCTTGCGCACCGCCAGTAATTACTGCTATTTTTTTTTGCAAATCTAATTGATTCATTTTGATTCAACTCCTTGTTGAAAATGAAGAAGCCCTCAGTAAGGGCTTCTATCAAAACTAACTAAGCTTCACGTTATATACGCAACGCCGATTACGCTGGCTGATCAGCGGGTGCTTCGCGAGAAATTAGCAGTGTGATGATCACGCCCACAGCGGCAATCGCAGCCAAGGCCCAAAAAGCTGCTTCAGAGGCGCCGCCGGATAGGTTTCTCACCCGGCCAATTAAATCAGGACCGAAGTGACCACCCAAATTACCCACCGAATTAATAAACGCGATACCTGCTGCTGCTGCGGAGCCGGTTAAAAATGCAGTTGGTAACGACCAGAAAATGGCTACGAACGCTAACACGCCCGACGAAACCACTGTCAAGGCTATGATGGAAGGTATCGGTGCTTTGCCCACAAACGCCAAACCAATCAGGCCTACTATGCAAAGTAAGAGCGAACCTGCAACGTGATAACGACGCTCACCTGTTTTATCGGAGTGAGCACCCCAAACCACCATAAAGACTGCAGCGATACCCCACGGAATAATGCTGATCAAACCCACTTTGAAAAAATCTTTTTTATCGACGCCTAATTCCTGAATGATGGTGGGCATCCAGAAGTTAATCGCATAGAAGCACACCACACCACTGAAATAAACAAAGGCGAGTGCCCAAACACGAATATCGCGGAAGGCATCCATCCAATGATGATTACTGTCGTCAGTGGTTTTCAGTTTTTCGTCAGCTGCAACTTGCGCAACCACATAGTCTTGCTCTTCAGTGGTTAACCACTTTGCTTCGCGCGGACCATTCGGCAAGAAATAGAACACCATGAAGCCGACAACTATCGATGGAAACCCTTCAAGCAAGAATAACCATTTCCATCCACTCACTCCACCCGCTCCATCCATGTACTGCATGATGGCGCCTGACAGTGGCGAACCAACCAGATTAGAGACAGCGATAGCCGTCATGAATAACGCCACCATCTTGGCACGGCGTGAACCTGGAAACCAATAAGTTAGATACAGAATAATCCCAGGGAAAAATCCAGCCTCAGCCACACCCAGTAAAAAACGCAGCACATAAAATGAGAACTCGGGATCGGTACAATTAAATGATGCAGACAGGCTGCCCCATACAAATTTATCTACGTAGAAAAAAGCGCTAGAGATAATTCCCCATGAAATCATGATGCGGGCAATCCATGCACGTGCGCCGACTCTTTCCAGGATCACATTGCTGGGCACTTCGAAGATGAAATACCCGATAAAGAAAATCCCGGCACCAAAGCCGAAAACTGCATCAGAAAATTGAAGCTCAGGTGCCATCTGCAATTTGGCGAAGCCCACATTCACGCGATCAAGAAATGCGACCACGTAGCAGAGAAACAGAAAGGGAATAAGTTTTTGGGCGACCTTGGTGAAGGTCTCCGGGCCTACAGTAGTTTCGGTATGTGTCGTATTCATTTTTTTACCTTATAAAACAACATAAGCAATGGTCACGAATACCGAAGAGAGTGCAACTACACCAGCAAGGGTCCATAGTCCCTGCGCTGCACTTGTATGAATCTTCGGTAATCTTGGCCTCTCCTCCTGCAACAACACTGGCGCCCAATGATAACCGGACTTTCTGCAGAAACTAACGCTAAGCAGTAGTCAAATTAATCACCCTTCAAGCATGGCTAATTTGATATCGTCAGCCCATACGCTAGACTAGACAACAGCATCGGCGCTAGATGCACCTCAACTTCAGAAAAGCCAAAGATTTACTTTGTAATATCGAATCCACAAAAAGCTACTTGGCGAAAGATTATCAGAGCCGTTATGATAGAACGATGAAAGCTGCCGTCTAAGACCAGAAAGAGAGTCGCTATGCTAAAACGTGCCACATTTACCGACATGCGCAACAGCACCGAAGAGGATTGGAAAATCATCCTTGAGGATTTCCGCAGTTATGCGGCGCAGCTTCCAGCTCGAGTCATCGCTCATTTAAAACTACTCGATGGAGATACCGGTGGCTTTGCGGTAGATCGTCTAACTCACAGCTTACAGACAGCTACACTAGCTCATCGTGATGGCAAGGATGATGAATATGTCGTCTGCGCGTTGTTACACGATATTGGCGACACGCTGGGCAGCTACAACCATCCCGACATCGCAGCAGCTATTTTGAAACCTTTTGTTAGTCACGAAAATTTTGAGATGGTGGAAAAACACGGCATGTTTCAAGCCTATTATTTTTTTCACCATTTAGGCATGGATAGAAATTTGCGCGATCAATTTAAAGGGCAAGCGGTGTATGAGCGCACACTAGAATTTTGCGAGAAATATGACGCACCGGCTTTTGATCCCGGCTACGATCATCTGCCACTCGCATTTTTTGAACCCATGCTGCATAAGGTGTTATCCGAGCCTAAAAATACCATCTATACCACCTGCTGAAGTCGATTCAGCTTAGTTGAAATATCACATCTAAATAGAGAACGAGCTGTTTGATCCAGTAGCCCACAACAGGTGCATCGTACTATTCGCAAATATGATTGAATAATTGCCCTTCCAGCGTTTCTGGGGTGGCGATCATCCAATCACCCACAACCCCTTCCTGACTTTTTACTACACCTTCACCCAAGTGTTTTTCAAACCACTTGATAGCGAGTATTCTGCGTTTGCGAGCGCGACATTGGTATTCGACTGCATACCCAACGGAGTTATAGGTAAATCCATCAGCAGTGACTGCCGGCGTCTTGAGATCATGCAGGTCCCAAACAAAAGCGGTGTCACCCATTTTTCTCATCTGAACACTTTCAAAGTAATGAATCGCTGGCTCGGTCTCGGCATAGCGAACCAAAATCCAACCGCCTGCAAATACATTACCTGCCAACATAGCAAGTAAAGCAAAAAGAAAACGACGTTTCATAGTTTAGTAATCCACATGATGATTGAACAAAGCTCGGCAATTTGTTCCACTAAAAACACCGATAGCATAAATGCAAAACCCCGCTCGATGTTTTGAGCGGGGTTGTGTGTGATGCTGGCTACTTTGTTAGCTACTAGCACTTCGACTGTTCAAAGTATCTGCTACAGATAATGAAGACGTAGATTGCAAGCAGTGGAAGAAGGTGGTGCCGGAATGATGTAATTTCCCGCCTAACAGACTGCAGGCAATCGGTGAGTTTTTTCTATCTCCCCGGATTGATACGTCTCCTTTGTATCGCTTCCTTTGAATGCCACGATGTCTTACGACTCGTGGCATTTTTTTTGCTTAGCGTAAGCAACGGCCTTATGCTGTTGCCAAGCTGGCGTGTAAATCTAGGTTATGGCGCTTAGTAGTGAGTACGCCGTCGGTGATCTCGTGGACTAGATAACCGGGATTATCTTTGCACAATTGATCGACATTACTCTCATTCAGATTGGCTGGATACGCAAAGGCAGTACTTGGGCACACCTGAACGGGAATGGTACCGAAAATACCTGCGATCTCTCGATGAATGTGACCGCAAAGAATTCG
>CAINAY010000483.1 GCA_903846425.1 uncultured Noviherbaspirillum sp. | reverse complement strand
TAACCAGCATGTTCGATCGTATAGCGATCGCTTCCGGTACCTCAAATCGCCAAACTAAGGCACTGGCAGCTTCAGTGCGCGATAAAGTTAAGGCTGCTGGAGGCCACATTGTCGGTATTGAAGGTGAAGGTACGGGCGAATGGGTCTTGGTCGATTTGGGTGACATGATCGTACACATCATGCAGCCGGCAATTCGCGCCTACTACCGTCTGGAAGAAATCTGGGGCGACAAAGAAGTGAAATTTGGTGCTGCCAAACGTTTATCCAGCGGGGCAAGCCCATCCTTAGTAAAAGGACACCTTGTCGGATCTAAGCCAGCCCCTGCTGCAAAGGCCGCTGCTAAGAAAGCGCCTGCAGAAAAAGCGACTACTGAAAAAGTCACCAGAACTGCAAGCAAACCAACAAGGAAGCCCGTAGCTAAAGTCACAACAAAGACTCCCACGAGAACGGCTACTAAATCGGTTTCAAAAACTCCCGCTAAAACAGCGAGTAAGACAGCAAGTAAGACAGCGCGTAAAACGGCTGCTAAATCAGTAGTGAAAAAAGTACCTATCAAAAAAATTGTGGGTAAAACAGCCAGTAAAACAGCGAGTAAAAAGGCACCCGCAAAAAGAGCATCGCCGCCTGCCAAGAAGACCGCTAAAAAATCAGCTTCGCGCTGATTTGCGTGAGGCACCATGCAACTGATTGTTGCAGCCGTCGGTCACAAAATGCCCACGTGGATCGAGACCGGTTTTCAAGAGTACGCCAAACGCATGCCACCAGAATGTCGGTTGGCTCTCAAAGAAATTAAGCCGATTGAGCGCTCTTCGGGACGCAACGCTGAAACCGTGATGGCTCAAGAAAAACTACGGATTGAAGCCGTCTTACCGAAAGGCGGCTATCTGGTTGCGCTGGACGAGCATGGGCTGGATCTCACAACCATGCAGCTATCTCAGCACTTAACTCAATGGCAACAACAAGGGCGAGATGTTACATTCGTTATTGGTGGCGCAGACGGACTAGACGCAGATTTCAAAAAGCAAGCCAACATGTTGATGCGCGTGTCTAGTTTGACCCTGCCGCATGGAATGGTCAGGGTGCTACTGGCCGAACAGCTGTATCGCGCCTGGTCAATTACCAAAAATCACCCCTATCATCGGGCATCGCTTTAAACATTCTTCATTTAATATCCGTATTGTTTAGCTAGATACGAACACATCAGGATAATTTGCATGGCGATGACCGACCACAAGATTTATCTCGCATCGAAGAGCCCACGCCGACGTGAGCTGCTGCGCCAAATTGGTGTTGATTTCGAATTACTGATGCTGCGTGAAGAATCTGGCCGTCATGGCGCCGTCTCTGAAGAAGTACATACTGGCGAAGCGCCGGAAGATTACGTCACACGCGTAGCGCGTGAAAAAGCACAAAGCGGATGGAATGCTGTGCAATGGCGTAAGCTACCGCTGCGCCCGGTGTTAGCCGCCGATACAACCGTTACACTCGATGGAAATATTCTCGGAAAACCAGCAAACACTGATGAAGCGATGCGTATGCTGCGTTCTTTATCAGGTCGTACGCATCAAGTACTGACGGCAGTCGCCGTGATTGCTAATGGCGATTTAAACGAAGCACTGCAGCGCTCAGAGGTTAGCTTTATCGATTTATCGGAATCCAACTTGCGCGCTTATTGTGCGCTCGCCGAGCCATACGACAAAGCCGGTAGTTATGCTGTGCAAGGGCACGCAGCACAATTTATTGAACGCATAAATGGAAGCTACTCAGGCATCATGGGTTTGCCTATTTATGAAACCTCTCGATTACTGATTCAGGCAGGCAT
>CAINAY010000482.1 GCA_903846425.1 uncultured Noviherbaspirillum sp. | reverse complement strand
GCAGACTCAAGATCCTCACTGCACAAAAAAACCAGCTCGGTATGCACTAGAAATGAATCAAGGATGGTTCAAACAAAAGAACCTCAAACCCGGCACTAAGGTTGGCGGGCTGCCAAAATAAAAAACCCAAATAAAAAACCCGTTAGGCATTGAACCTAACGGGTTTTAAATACTTTACTGCTTCACCTGGATAAACCAGGCCGCAAAATTAAGCTAAGGCTTTGATCGCGGCAGACAGACGGCTCTTGTGACGAGCTGCTTTGTTTTTGTGAATGATTCTTTTGTCAGCGATACGATCGATCACAGACATGGATGCCTGAAAAACTTGAGTTGCAGACGCTTTGTCGCCAGACTCAATAGCTTTACGAACGGCTTTGATCGCGGTGCGAAGCGTCGAGCGCTGACTGGAATTATGCGCATTCAGCTTGACAGCTTGCCTAGCGCGCTTACGCGCTTGTGCGGTATTTGCCATGATTTGTTCCTGGTATAGAGCCGGGAGCACTGCTCCGAGCGGAATTTCGAAAAACGAAGATTATAGCGGGTTTTAATGACCGGGGCAAACATCTGGCAAAGCTGACAATGGGCGCAGGACAAAAAAATAGCAGAAACAAACACCAGAATATTTTCTTTTTAAGAACAAACCACCGATTGCAGCCAACGAGATTGATGCCGCTTTGCTAAGCCTCCAGAAACTAGCCTATCAGGCCGACCTGCCGCAAAAAGCCACCCGCTATAATCGGTTGCCATGAATTTGCACAAAACGCTCGCCACCGTATCTGGCATGACGATGCTCTCACGCATCACTGGACTGGTTCGCGAGTTCCTGATCGCCCGAACGTTCGGCGCGTCGGTCTATACCGATGCCTTTTTCGTCGCCTTCCGTATTCCCAACCTACTACGCCGCTTATTTGCCGAGGGTGCGTTTTCGCAAGCCTTCGTGCCCATTCTTGCTGAATACAAAAATCAGCGCGGCCCGCGCGCGACTCGCATACTGGCTGACCATGTTGCTACCGTCATGTTTTGGGTCTTATTAGCTACATCCATAGTCGGCGTGATTGCCTCGCCGGCCATCGTGATGCTCATGGCGAGTGGCTTTGCGTCAGATCCGTTAGCGATGTCGCTTTCGGTGTCGATGACGCGAATCATGTTTCCCTATATTTTGTTTATGTCGCTAGTCGCTTTAGCCGGCGGCATTCTCAACACCTGGCGAGAATTTCGTGTACCCGCATTCACGCCGGTTTTACTCAATCTCTCATTCATTTTCTGCACACTCTTAATCGCACCCAGATTGTCACAGCCCGTTTTCGCTCTCGCTATTGCGGTGGTCATCGGTGGCGTTTTACAACTAGCACTACAACTCCCCGCACTACGCAAAATCGGCATGCTGCCTCGTATTAGTTTGAATCCGTTTGAGATACTGTCTGACGAAGGTGTTCGCCGAGTACTAAAGCAAATGCTACCGGCCACCTTTGCAGTATCAGCCGCGCAGATTAGCCTCATTATTAACACCAACATCGCTTCACATCTCACCGACGGAAGCGTGTCCTGGCTATCGTATGCAGATCGACTAATGGAATTACCCACAGGCTTATTAGGTGTCGCCCTCGGTACTATTCTTTTACCTAGCCTATCCCAAGCCAATGCCAGTGGCGATCAACGCGAATATTCTTCCCTGCTCGATTGGGGTCTGCGATTAACCTTTCTTCTAGCAATGCCTGCTGCGATCGCATTGATGGTTTTATCAGTGCCGATTACCGCCACCCTGTTTCATTACGGAAGATTTGACGCCTTATCTGTCGATATGACAGCGCAGGCACTCATCGCATATGGCGTGGGACTCATGGGGTTAATACTAGTTAAAATTTTAGCTCCCGGTTTTTATGCAAAGCAAGATATCAGTACACCTGTAAAAATTGGTGTGGGTGTTCTCATCGCAACCCAGCTCATGAATTTGATTTTTGTTCCTTGGATAGCCCATGCAGGGCTAGCGTTATCCATAGGTTTAGGCGCGACACTCAACGCATTTTTTCTGTTTGTCATGCTGAGAAAAAATAAAATTTATCAACCCGAATCTGGCTGGCCTCTATTTGTTATTCAAATCTTTGGCGCTCTATTTATTTTGGCGGGCGTGGGCTTATGGATGGGATCGCAATTTGATTGGATAGCTCTGCAATCAGCACCATGGACTCGCATAGGGTTACTTTTCGTCATAGTCCTTATCTGCGCACTGGGTTATTTCGCAGCACTGATGGCCATGGGTTTACGTCTTACCGATTTCAAACGCGAATCAGCGTAAAACTTATGGCTGACTACGACTCACCTGTTAAACCGCTGGATTATTTTTCTTCTCTAGTTCAAGAAGAGAAAGAGATTCCTTTGTTTGAAGCGGCACTCAGCATTGCGCAAGATGATGATCCCGCCATCGATCTCAATCAATCGCAACTGGAGATGGACAAACTCGCGGTCCGCTTAAAGCGTCGCCTGCCAGAAGATATTGCGCAAATACCCAAGCTACGATTATTGAATAATTTTTTCTATCAAGAGCTGGGATTTGGTGGCAACCTAAATGATTACTACAATCCAGAGAACAGCTATCTGCATAAAGTACTCGCCAGCCGACGTGGTATACCGATCTCGCTTGCTGTCATTTATATGGAACTCGCCAGTCAGATAGGATTAAACGTGAAGGGAATTTCTTTTCCCGGGCACTTTCTAATGAAGCTCTCAGTCAGCAGCGGCGACATTATTCTTGACCCTGTGAATGGCAACAGCCTCTCACGCGAAGAGCTAGAAGAGAGACTAGAACCTTATTTCGCCCAAGGCCGTACCGCAAATGAACCTTCGCTTGCAAGCTATCTCACAGATGCAAGCTCGCGAACGATACTGGTCCGAATGCTGCGTAACCTCAAAGCTTTATTTACTGAACATCCTCATTGGCAGCAATTTTTAAATGTTCAACAGCGATTAGTCATTTTGCTACCGGATGAAATTACTGAACGTCGCGATCGCGGTGTCGCCTTTGCAAATCTGGATTGCCCAAAAGCGGCTTTGAATGACATCGAAGCGTATTTAGTAGAGCGCCCACAAGCTTCGGATGCTGTCTTACTACGTCAGCAAGTAGCGCATTTGCGTGCAGCCTCACGCAAGCTAAACTAATCTCAAAAACATTAGGTTTTAGTTTTGGCTTCAATAATTTCCCAGCGCTCTAAGCTATCCATCAGTAATTGATCGATTTCAGCGAACCGCTCGCTCAGCTTCTGCGCCTCGGCAGGTTCTTTTGAGTACAGGTTAGCATCAGCCAGTCGCTCAGTAAGAGTCGCTTGCTCCGCCTCTAGCGCTGCTATCTGCTGGGGTAATTGTTCAAGCTCACGCTGCTCTTTGAAGCTTAGTTTTTTTGCTTTGGATGTCGGTTCAGCAGCAAGCTCTTTAGTCTTAACTGCCGTTTTAGAGACTTCTTTAGCGGATGTACTTTGCGAAGTGCGGCTTACGCGTTCCCAATCAGCATAACCACCGACATACTCTTTCCAAATACCCTCGCCCTCTGCAACGACAACCTGTGTTACTACATTGTCGAGGAAGGTTCGATCGTGACTAACAAGAAAAACAGTTCCATCATATTCTTCGAGTAATTGCTCGAGTAACTCTAGCGTATCAATATCCAGATCATTCGTCGGCTCATCTAACACCAGTACGTTCGCAGGCTTAGCAAACAAACGCGCCAGCAATAGACGATTTCTTTCGCCGCCAGACAAGGTTCTTACCGGCGAACGTGCACGTTCAGGCGCAAAAAGAAAATCTCCCAAATACGTCATAACATGCTTGCGCTGACCGTTGATCTCTACCCAATCACTCCCCGGGGCAATGGTTTCTACTAGACTGGCCTCATCATTTAATTGCTCGCGCATCTGATCAAAATAAGCCACCTGCACACGCGAGCCTTGGCGCACCGTTCCCGAATCTGGTGTTTCTTCACCCAGTATCAAACGCAGTAGCGTGGTCTTTCCTGCACCATTCACACCAATCAAACCTATCTTGTCGCCTCGTTGAATAATAGCGTTGAAGTGTTTAACGATGAATCGGTTGTCATAGGATTTATCAACATCAATCAACTCCGCGACAATTTTTCCTGACCGCTCGCCGGCTGCTAGTTCAAGTTTGACTTGACCTTGTTGATCACGACGGCGTGAACGCTCCAGTCGTAATGCTTCCAGACGTCGGACACGTCCTTCGTTGCGAGTGCGCCTTGCCTCGACGCCTTTACGTATCCACACTTCTTCTTGTGCGAGTACTTTGT
>CAINAY010000481.1 GCA_903846425.1 uncultured Noviherbaspirillum sp. | reverse complement strand
TCTGTATCTCTGCCAGCAATTCTTGCGGCACACTGGAAGAACCGTGCATCACTAAGTGCGTATTCGGAATGCGCTGATGGATTTCTTTGATGCGATCAATCGCCAGAATATCTCCCGTCGGTTTACGCGAAAATTTATACGCGCCGTGGCTGGTACCAATCGCAATGGCTAATGCATCGCATTGTGTTTGACGTACAAAGTCAGCGGCTTGGTTCACATCCGTGAGTAACTGCTCGCGCGTCATCGTACCTTCAGCACCATGACCATCTTCTTTATCACCCTTCATGGTCTCGAGCGAACCAAGTACACCCAGCTCAGCTTCGACAGTCACACCAATCGCATGTGAAAACTCGACGACTTTGCGTGACACCTCTACGTTATATTCGTAACTGGCGACGGATTTTCCATCAGCCATCAGCGAACCATCCATCATGACGGATGAAAATCCTGATTTGATCGCCGCCATACACACCGCAGGTGACTGACCATGATCCTGATGCATCACCACAGGAATATGTGGATACGCTTCGACAGCTGCTGAAATCAAATGACGCAGAAAAGCTTCGCCCGCATATTTACGCGCGCCTGCGGAAGCTTGCATGATGACGGGCGCACCGACTTCGTCGGCTGCTGCCATGATGGCGGAGACTTGCTCAAGATTATTGACGTTAAAAGCCGGAAGGCCATAATTGTTTTCGGCAGCGTGGTCGAGCAACTGACGAAGTGATACAAGTGCCATGTCAAAGTCTCCTGAATAAATTCAATTAGTAAGTATGAAAATTAAAAGCGAAATTAAAAGCGAAATTAAATGCAGAAATTAAGCGCATAAATTAAGCATAACAATATAAATTAGCGATCACCAATCTTAGTGATCTTCAACGCATTAGTACCACCGGTCTGACCCATGGGTTCACCCCAGGTCATGATGACCATGTCATCTTTTTTAACCAAGCCGCGCGCTAACAATAATTCTTCGGCAGCTTTTAGCACTGACTCACGATCATTGGCATCGGGTTTGAGTTCAACTGGCTGTACATTACGATACAAGGCGACTTTGCGTTGTGTGGCACGACTCGTGGTCATGGCATAAATAGGCATATCGATATTGTGTCGACTCATCCACAAAGGCGTAGAACCAGATTCAGTTAAAGCCACAATCGCGCGTGCACGTAAATGGTAAGCAGTAAACAATGCGCCATAAGCAATCGATTCATCGATGCGCGAAAAAGTCACATTTAGAAAATCGGCATCGAGCGACATAGGCTCAGCTTTTTCAGCTTCTGCGCACACGGCTGCCATCATCTCAACCGTTTCGACCGGATATTTGCCAGCGGCTGTTTCAGCAGAAGTCATAACGGCATCGGTACCATCTAAAACTGCATTCGCCACGTCCGATACTTCGGCGCGCGTTGGAACGGCATTTTGTATCATCGACTCCATCATTTGCGTCGCCGTAATCGCCAGCTTATTCGATTGGCGTGCCATCCGAATCATGCGCTTTTGCAGCGCGGGCACCATAGCATTACCTACTTCTACAGCGAGATCACCACGCGCCACCATAATGCCGTCGGAGGCATCGAGAATTTCTTGCAAAACCGGAATCGCTTCAGCACGCTCAATTTTTGCAATCATTAACGGCCGATGCGTGTTGTGCGCTTCGGCAGCAATGTTGGCTAACTGACGCGCCATAATCATGTCGGTTGCACTCTTTGGAAATGAAACCGCTACATAGTCGGCGCCTAACTGCATCGCCGTCTTGATGTCTTCCATATCTTTGGCGGTTAACGCCGGCGCAGATAAACCGCCACCCTGACGATTAATACCTTTATTGTTAGACAGTTCGCCACCGATTTTGACTGTTGTAAAAATCTCGCTGCCCTGCACACGATCAACGGTCAGTACGATTAAGCCATCATTAAGTAAAAGAATATCGGCCGGTTTCAGATCACGCGGCAATTCTTTGTAATCTAAACCCGCACGCGTTTGATCACCTAGCTCACAAGTCGCATCGAGAACAAACGGCGCACCTTTAACTAGCTCGATTTTTCCATCTTTGAATTTACCGACACGAATTTTTGGCCCTTGAAGATCGGCCATGATGGCGACTTCGCGACCACACGCCGCAGCAGCATCACGCACCATTTGCGCTCGCAGTACGTGGTCTTCAGCTTTGCCATGCGAAAAATTCAATCGCACTACATCAACTCCTGCTGCAATCATTTGTTGCAGCACTTCAGGTGTATTGGATGCAGGGCCTATCGTGGCAACAATCTTAGTGGCGCGTTGTTTCAATTGAGTAGTCAATCAGTGGGCTCGCTGTTCAAGTATTTCAACGGCAGGAAGGACTTTGCCTTCGAGGAATTCAAGGAAGGCACCGCCACCTGTGGAGATGTAACCCACTTTGTCAGTGATACCGTACTTGGCAATGGCAGCTAGCGTGTCACCGCCACCTGCAATAGAAAAACCTGTAGAGTTTGCAATCGCCATGGCGAGTGTTTTCGTGCCTTCGCCAAATTGATCAAATTCGAATACACCAACGGGTCCATTCCATACGATGGTGCCGGCATCCATCAGTTGCGACGCTAACAGCTTGGCGGTTTGTGGTCCTATATCCAAAATCAAATCATCAGCTGCAACATCATTCACCGATTTCACCGTCGCTGTTGCGCTCGCTGAAAATTCTTTGGCACACACCACATCTGTAGGAATCGGCACGCTGGCACCGCGCGCACTCATCATGTCGATAATTGCTTTGGCTTCTGACACTAAATCTGCTTCTGCCAATGATTTACCAATTGGCAGCCCGGCGGCTAACATAAAGGTATTCGCGATACCACCACCCACAATCAGCCGATCAACTTTGGCAGCTAAGGTTTTAAGAATCGTGAGTTTGGTGGAGACTTTAGAACCCGCCACAATCGCTGCAAGTGGACGGGCTGGATTGCCGAGGGCTTTACCCAGCGCATCGAGTTCGGCAGCCAGCAAAGGGCCGGCACAAGCGATGGGGGCAAATTTTGCGATACCGTGGGTTGTCGCTTCTGCGCGATGCGAGGTACCAAAGGCATCGTTCACATACACATCACACAGCGCAGCCATTTTTTTGGCGAGTTCGTCGCTATTCTTTTTTTCACCCGGATTCACGCGGCAATTTTCAAGCAACACCACCTCACCCGGAGCAACGTCCACACCATTAACCCAATTTTGTTTGAGTGGTACGGCACGACCGAGTAATTCAGACAGTCGCTTGGCAATCGGCGCGAGTGAATCTTCAGGTTTGAATTCTCCTTCAGTCGGGCGACCAAGATGCGAAGTCACCATCACTGCGGCACCTGCTGCCAGTGCCGCCTGAATAGCTGGCACCGAAGCGCGGATACGCGTGTCTTCAGTAATATTGCCCACATCATCTTGCGGAACATTTAAATCAGCACGAATAAAAACTCGCTTGCCACGCAGTTGATCGTTCTGCGTTAGATCGCTTAGTCGATTGAATCGCATGAGGGACTCGGATGAAGGATGGAAAACCGGGTATTTTACCGCAGCACACCCTCACAAAAACCATTGCCAGACCGGCATGCCTATAGCGCGGGAGCAAATAGTCTTAGCAGCGTAAACACCGCCATGCCAAAGGCCAGGGTACTAATTAAATGACGTGTAAGCAAAAAGAAAATAGTCGCTGCAATACCCGCCAGCAGCTTCGGATTTGAGGGGTTAATCGCCAGCTGCCCGCCCGACATTAGCAAATCGGGAGCAATGATCGCCGCCAATGCAATCGCCGGCACATAACCCAGCGCATGCTGCAGCCAGGGCGGCATGCGTGAATCGGCCAGCAAAAAGAAAAAACTGCGCGTAACCGCCGTGGTCAGCGCCATTAAGACCATCAACCAGAGGTAATCGATCACACTCATGATTTGCCCTGCTCTTGGTCGGTGGCCGAACTAGTTATGCGATCAATGGTTACTGAAGCAGCAATACCTGCCAACATGGCAACCACTAATCCAAAGCGGTAAGGCAAACCTGATGCTGCCACCGCTACCCCGCTCGCGACAATCACACCCGCCAAGGTGGCTCGATTCACTATTAAAGGAATGGTCAAGCCCAATAAAACTAGTGTGCCGGCAAAACCAATGCCCCAATCCCTGGGAATCTGACTAGCCAACAAAATGCCAATCAAACTACCCAACTGCCAAGAACACCAGGTGGGCATCGCCAACCCCATGAAATAGCCCAGCTTGCCAGTCGGCTTAGAGAGGGTGTGCTGAGGAAAACGCTGGGGGAAGAAAGCCATCACCAAATCCGCATTGAAGTAGCCGTACCAAAGTCGGCGAGTCCAGTGCAAATGGGAAAAATGGGGCCCCACCACGGCACTAAAAATGATGAATCGAAAATTAACCAAAAGCGCCGTCAGAAAAATCAGCCAGACCGGCGCACCCGCCACAATTAAGGGTAAAACTGCCAGTTGCGCTGAGCCGGCATACACCATCAAGGTCATGACGATGGCTTGCCACAGACTCAAACCCGACTGAACCAACACCATGCCAGTAACAGCGCCCCAAGCGACCAAGCCGGGCATAGTCGGCGCACTAATGCGTACACCATCCCAAAAAGCGGCTTTTTCACGAGCAGCCTGCTCGGCTTGTAGAGAATCCATGAATTAATTGGTTGAGCTGGGCTGATGACTAGCCCGCGAGGTGCTTATCTTATTGTTCTGGTTGCAAAAAGGCGCGTGGATGACGAATTTTAAAGTGAGGCTGCATAACTGTCCGAGTCAGAATGTTATCGATGAATGCAAACCAGGTCGCCTTATTTTTTACAAAATCGTCGAATTTATTTATTCCCGCATCAACGAGGCTGGCCTAGCCAGCGACCGAATCCGCTAAAATCACGCCTTTGCACTATCCATTGGAGAACTTGACATGTCTATGGCTGACCGCGACGGAAAAATTTGGAAAGACGGCCAGATGGTCGACTGGCGCGATGCCACTCTGCATATGCTCACCCACAGTCTGCACTACGGCATGGCCGTGTTTGAGGGCGTCAGGGCTTACAACACCGCTAACGGTACGGCTATCTTCCGACTCAAAGAACATACCCAGCGCTTATACAACTCGGCAAAAATCTTTCAAATGAAAGTGCCGTTTGATATGGACACCATCATGAATGCGCAACTCGAGGTCGTGCGCGCTAATAAGCTCGAATCCTGCTATTTACGTCCGCTGGTCTGGATAGGCTCAGAAAAAATGGGCGTCTCAGCGCGTGGCAATACGATTCATGTGGGGATTGCGGCATGGCCATGGGGTGCCTATCTTGGTGAAGAAGGTTTAGCTAAAGGTATACGTGTTAAAACTTCATCCTTCACACGTCATCACGTGAACATATCGATGGTGCGCGCCAAAGCCAGCGGCTACTACATCAACTCGATTCTCGCTAATCAAGAAGTTACCGCCGATGGCTACGATGAAGCTTTGTTACTCGATACCGAAGGCTATGTGTCTGAAGGTGCCGGTGAAAATATCTTCATCGTTAAAAGCGGAAAAATTTATACGCCTGATTTAGCTAGCTGCCTCGATGGCATCACGCGTGATTCCGTTGTCACCATCGCGCGCGATTTAGGCATTGAAGTGATTGAAAAGCGCATCACTCGCGATGAAGTGTATTGCGCTGATGAAGCCTTCTTCACCGGCACCGCCGCTGAAGTAACACCGATACGTGAACTCGATGGCCGTGAGATTGGTGCAGGCAGTCGTGGTCCGGTTACTGAAAAAATTCAATCGATGTTTTTCGATATCGTCGGCGGCAAAGCGGACAAATATAAACACTGGCTCACACGCGTTTAATTGAATCACACCATGACTCAGCAAACTCCGATTCAAGCAGTTGAACTCGATGGCACGCAACTGCCAGCCCACTGCCCCAATCCAGCGATGCCCATTTGGTCGTCTCATCCAAAAGTATCACTGGATTTTTCAGCTCAGGGCGAAGCACGCTGCCCTTATTGTTCTACGGTGTACCGTCTGAAACCCGGTGCTGTTATTCATCACGGCCACTGACATTGTCGTTGGGCCTTAACCAGACCGCGCTTCAGTCTGTTGCACACACATGCCTACACCCGCAAAATTAATGGCTAGCGCTGAAGATGTAGAGAATGCCTTCTACGATGCGATTGCGCGCGCCGATCTTGAAAGTCTGATGGCGCTCTGGGCAGATGATGAAGAGGTTGTGTGTGTACACCCAGGCGCACCCAGACTGCAAGGGCATGCTGCGATACGCGAATCATGGGAAATGATTTTTGAACGTGGCCCTGTACACATACGGCCACGCCAACTGCACATCAGCAACAACATGACGTGCTCAGTACACAACCTAATTGAAGAAGTTAAAACTCCTGACGATCCCGACTGGCAAGAAGCGCATATTCTGGCAACCAACGTCTATCTCAAAACACCTCAGGGTTGGCGCATCGTGATTCATCACGCCTCCGTCGCGCCGGGTAAGGCCGCTGACGATCTCGGTTCTGCAGCAGCCATGCTGCATTGATGTAAGCCGCGCATGAGCGACTATTCCGCTCCCGGATGGCTACCTGGTGGCCACCTACAAACAATTTATCCCGCCAAATTCATAGAGCCACCGGCCGTCACGCTAAAACGTGAGCGCTGGGATACTCCTGATAATGATTTCATCGACGTCGATTTTGTTGAAGGACTACCCGGCAAACCACTGCTGGTGTTGTTTCATGGACTAGAAGGCTCATCGTCTAGCCACTACGCTCGCTCCATACTCAAGCATATTGAATCACTGGGATGGTCGGGCGCGATTCCGCATTTTCGTGGGTGCTCTGGTGAGCTCAATCGAGCGCCACGCTTTTATCATTCAGGCGATTCAGGTGAAATCGATTGGATACTGCACAAGATGGTGCGCCATCCGCTGTATCGCAATGCCTCAAATTTTTTCGTTGCAGGTGTTTCATTAGGTGGCAATGCCTTATTACGCTGGCTAGGTGAATTTCCGGAAGATTCTGGTTTTGTGGATGCAGCCTGCGCAATTTCAGCGCCCCTCGATCTGGCCGCTGGCGGTGCTGCGCTATCGCGTGGCATCAACATGATCTACACACGCTCTTTTTTGCAAACGCTCAAACCTAAATGTTTGCAAAAGCTAGAGCAGTTTCCAAATTTGTTCGATCGTGAAAAAATGCTAAAGGCTCGCAATCTCTACGAATTTGATAATGTCGTGACCGCACCTCTACACGGCTATCGGGATACAGATGATTACTGGAACAGAGCGAGTGCAAAACATGTACTGCCTTCTATCGTCGTACCGACACTGGTGCTAAATGCACGCAACGATCCTTTTCTACCCGCCAAACATCTGCCACGATCAGCTGCCGACGCCGTATTACTTGAATACCCGGCGCATGGCGGGCATGTGGGTTTCGCACGTGGCCGACCTCCCGGACATCTCGATTGGTTACCCAGACGACTAGTCAGATTTTTGAATGACCAGGTTAATCTTCGACGTCAAGAAAACTCATCGCGATCAACGTAATCACTAGCCTAAGAAATGTTTGATGGATGAACTCGTAAAACAGTCGCTAACGAAATGGCCTAACGTACCTCACTGCTATGGCTGGTTAGCGCTGGATGCACGTGGTGCCTTCCGCATGCGCGATGAGTCAGCGCAAGCTGCCCATCAACCGGGCGACATTATTCGACATGAATCCCTGCTGGCTTTTATCTACCGCAACTATGATTGCGACAGCCGCGGTGCCTGGTATTTTCAAAATGGACCACAACGCGTCTATGTCGAGCTTGAGACAACACCTTTTATCGCACGCACCGACCCTGAGTTAGGTTTTGTATTACATGACCGTACACCAGTACGTGAAATTGATTGTGTTTTCATGACCGACACGGGTCAATTGATCATCCAAAGCCACCAGAAAATCGCCATGTTGGATCCTAGCGATCTGGCGCACTGCTTAGCTATGCTGTATGTGGAAGATCAAGCAATAGCAGATGATGATTTGCTGAACTGGTTAAGCACACCTGATCAACCATTACAAATAAAATTAGGTCAGCAATTCAAAAGCGTGGAATGGGTGGATTCGAATCAATTACAGAAACGATTTGGTTTTATTGCTCATCCAAG
>CAINAY010000480.1 GCA_903846425.1 uncultured Noviherbaspirillum sp. | reverse complement strand
TAGATATGGTCATTTTTCCTGTCCCACGGCTGGTTATCGGTGAAGTAATTCATCTGTCTTAATTATTGGTGTATTGGGGTAAGTGCCTGGGGTGTTGCGGTGCACTGGCAGTGCACTATGTCTGCCTAGCTCAATTACAGTGCAGAGATGGTTTTCTAAATAGGGACAGTGGTAGAGAAGGGTGAGATTTGCGACCGCGGAGTCACAAAATAACCCTTCGGCTAATGTTGACTTGAGGAAATTTTCCGTTAAACTCCGGCTTCAAGTGTCGGAATAACAAGCAACAACAAGTAGTTGTAGTGGTTTGAGCCCTCACGCTGAAGAGCGCGGGGGCTTTTGTTTTTTTGGGTGTTTGAATAGTGCGGAGTCCCAAGAAGCGAGGGCATTTGGACGCTGTTGCCCTTGAGCCCGTTGCTTGTTCGGCTTAACGCCGGTTTTGCTTTAAGGCCTTGGCGATTTCGCGGTCTGCGTCGCGGGATCGCTCGGTATCGCGCTTGTCATGCTGTTTTTTTCCCTTGGCTAGCCCAATTTCGCATTTAATGCGGCCGCGCTGGTAATGCAGGTTTAAGGGCATCAGCGTGTAGCCAGCCCGCTCGACCTTGCCAATCAATTTTTTGATCTCTTCCGCGTTCAGCAAAAGCTTGCGGGTACGAATCGGATCCGGATTGATGTGGGTAGACGCCGTAGGTAAGGGGCTGATGTGAGCGCCAAACAAAAAGACTTCGCCCCTGCGAATGGTTACGTAGGCTTCTTTGATCTGAGCACGGCCGGCGCGTATCGACTTGACCTCCCAACCCTCGAGCGACATGCCCGCCTCGAAGCGTTCTTCGATGAAGTAGTCATGAAACGCTTTTTTGTTGTCGACGATACTCATGGAGTTGTTTGCAGTCTGCTTAACCTATCGGCAAGGCAGGCGGTGTGTTCAGGTTAGAATCGGGAGGTGGGATTCTAACAGTTGAAACTATGGCGGTTGTTCACAAATCGATACTGCTTGGCTACAGCGCAGAGCAAATGTTCGCGTTGGTAGACAAGGTGGAGGATTATCCCTCCTTTTTGCCGTGGTGTGGCCAGGTAGAGGTGCGCGAGCGCGGACCTGACCGACTTGTCGCAGCCATCACTATTGACTACCACGGTATCAAACAGAGTTTTACCACTGAAAACAGTAATACCCCTCCAACGGCTATGCAAATGAAGCTGGTAGAAGGGCCGTTCAGCCATCTCGATGGTCAATGGCACTTTAAGGCGCTGAGGCCTGATGCCTGCAAGGTCGAGTTTGATCTTCACTACGAATTTTCAAGCAAGCTGCTGGAAAAAATCATCGGCCCTGTGTTTGCAAAAATTGCGGATAGTTTTGTGGAATCGTTTCGTCAACGCGCCGAGTCTCTGTATGGTTAAGCGCGAAATCGCACACATCCAGCTTTGTTATGCACTACCAGAGCAGGCGGTGGTGATCGATTTTGATATCGAGCTCGGTTGCACGTTAGAGCAGGCCATTGGTCAAAGTGGTTTGTTGACGCAGTTTCCTGAGATAGACCTTACTCAAAATAAGATCGGCATCTACGGCAAACTCAAACTCTTGGACACCGTGGCACGGGATGGTGATCGCATCGAGATCTATCGTCCTTTACGAGCAGATCCCATGGAATCGCGTCGTCGCCGCGCTCAGCACAAGACCCGTTCCAGTAAAAAGTGAGTCCCTAGAGCGCCCAATCTGGCCCGACCCTGTCGTAAAACCATCGTAGGTCAGCCATCTCGCCAGGTATCTTCACTCGGCCCGCATCCGAAATGGCTGGGTGATTTCTGTATAATTCGGTTTTGCGCCTACGGGAATTACCATGCGTCTCCTCCAGAAAGCACTCACCTTCGATGATGTGCTGCTCGTGCCGGCCTATTCGGCTATCCTGCCCAAAGACACC
>CAINAY010000479.1 GCA_903846425.1 uncultured Noviherbaspirillum sp. | reverse complement strand
GCAGTTTTTACGCGTTGATGCCAAAAAGCTAGCCGCCTGGTTGCCGGTAGCGGAAGGCACCAAAGCCAGTGATCATCTTTATATGATTGATCCATTAGGTAACTTGATGATGCGTTTTCCTAAAGATCCCGACGCTAACAAAATCAAAAAAGATATCTCTCGACTGCTTAAAGCTTCCAGCATAGGTTAATGCCATGTGGATCGTTTTAGCCCTTAAAGGTTTATTGGTGGCGTTAGTGCCCGCGACATTGGTGTATTTGTCGCGCGGTAGTGATCGCTATCGTAAGCTAGCCTGGGTAATGGTTTTTTTCACGTTTGATTTAATTGTTTTTGGTGCATTTACTCGCCTAACCGATTCTGGACTCGGTTGTCCGGATTGGCCAGGCTGCTATGGTGAAGCCAATCCCTTTTTAGCTCACGATGAAATCACTGCGGCGCAAACCTTGCAGCCAACCGGCCCTGTAACAGTTTTTAAAGCGTGGATAGAAATGATCCATCGTTACTTGGCGATGGGTGTGGGTGTGTTGATCATTGCGACGCTGCTAATTGCGTGGCGCTTGTCACGGCAATCAAGAGAGGCTCGTTATTCGCCACGATTACCTGCATTGCTGCTGCTGTTAGTTTGTGTTCAGGGTGCCTTTGGCGCATGGACCGTCACGCTAAAACTTCAGCCTGTGATTGTGACGATTCATCTATTGTTGGGCATGTCTTTGTTGTCGCTGTTGACGTGGCACGCCATGCGGCAAAATCCTGTGCCGTCGGTTCATCGCGATGCAGCGACTATGCGCTGGCCAGCCTTGCTGTCATTAGCGATTTTGTTTATGCAAATTGCTTTGGGTGGTTGGGTCAGCACGAATTACTCAGCCTTGGCTTGTGGAGGTTTCCCTTTGTGTCAGGGATCGTTAATGCCTGAGATGGATTGGGCTCAGGGCTTCAGCTTGTGGCGTAATCTGGGAATGACCTCAGCGGGTGATTATCTGCCGTTTGGTGCACTCGTTGCGATTCACTGGGCGCATCGTAATTTTGCAATGATTGTTGTCGCCGTGGTAGCTTGGACCAGTCACAAAGCCCGCAAAATCGAAGGCTTGCGTACCGTATCTAGAGCGATTTCGTGGATGATTTTAATTCAGCTAGCGACCGGCATTTCAACGGTCTTGTTGGATTGGCCACTGGCGCTCGCCGTAGTACATAACGCGGGTGCGGCAGCGCTGTTAATCCTGCTCGTCATGCTAAACTATCTCATTGTTTTTTCTACGAAAAACCCTGACGACGAGCCTCATTCAGTCAGCGCTTTTCCAGCCTAAGTTTCATTCCATGACCACCCTGACCATCCAGCAAAATCGCATCGCTCAATACTGGGCGCTGACCAAGCCGCGGGTTACCCAGCTGGCGGTTTTCTGCGCCGTGATTGGCATGTTTTTAGCAACTCCGGGATTACCCGATTGGCGCTTGGTGATCGCGGCTACGGTGGGTATCTGGTTATTGGCGGGTGCGGCCTTTGCGATTAATTGCTTGGTTGAGCGCGAAATTGATTCGCGCATGGCCCGTACCGCTCGCCGACCTATGGCTCGGGGCGAAATCACCGTGGTACAGACACTCGCATTTTCAGGAGTGATCGGTGGTGCAGGTATGTGGGTGCTGTACAACCTGGTTAATCCGCTAACGATGTGGCTGACATTCGCTACCTTTGTTGGTTATGCAGTCATCTACACCATCATTCTCAAACCCGCGACGCCACAGAATATTGTGATTGGTGGTTTGTCGGGTGCGATGCCACCCGCTTTAGGCTGGGCTGCCATTGCGAATGATGTGACGATGCAAGCGTGGATATTGGTACTGATTATTTTTGTTTGGACACCGCCGCATTTTTGGGCGCTAGCGCTGTATCGTCGTGATGATTACGCGAAATCAGGCTTGCCCATGTTACCCATTACACATGGCATGGAGTTCACGCGTTTTCATGTGTGGTTGTACACGATCATTTTGGTGGCAACGTCATTGCTACCCTATGTGGTTCGCATGAGTGGCCTGATGTATCTGGTCAGCGCTGTTGTACTAGGACTGATTTTCCTTTGGTACGCGTGGCGAATCTGGCGTCACTATGATGATCTGTTGGCGCGTAAAGCCTTTGCGTATTCCATCATCTATCTTTCTTTGCTATTCGCTGCTTTGCTGATCGATCATTACCTGCCTTACTGATCCAAGGGTTGATATTCTCTATGCGGCATTTTCTTTTACGGCTGTGTTGTGTACTGGCTTTAACAGCCTGTGAAAAGTCGCAGTCTCCCAAAGTACCTTTCGCCAATACCGATATCACCGGATTGGATTACGCGAAAGGTTTCGCACTGACCGATCACAACGGGAAACCTCGCACGCTGGCTGATTTCAAAGGTAAAGTCGTCGTCGTTTTTTTTGGCTATACCCAGTGCCCAGATGTGTGTCCAACTACCTTGTCTGAATTGGCAGGTATTAAAAAAGCCTTGGGTTCAGAGGCAGAGCGTTTGCAGGTGATCTTCATTACTTTAGATCCACAGCGCGATACGCCTGAGTTAATGGCAGGCTTTGTACCTGCCTTTGATTCTAGTTTTCTGGGTCTTTGGGGCGAACAAGCCGTGATCGACAAAGTGGCGAAAGACTTCAAAGTGTTTGCGCAAAAAGTTCCGAGCAAGGATAGCAAGAGCTACACCATCGATCACACCGCGGGTAGTTACGTGTTTGACGATCAGGGGCGCATACGTTTGTTTGTGAGGCATGGCCAGGGGGGTGATGGTTTGCAGAAGGATTTGCAGCGCTTGTTAGCAGGTAGTGTTGTCTGAGGTGATGCGATTGGGTGATGTTCGCACTGATCGCAACAATAAAAAACGCCCGACTAGCGGGCGTATGCCTTTGCTGCGTTATGCATACTCAGCTAAAGAGGTTTTCATCTTCTTCATTGCAGCAGTTTCAATTTGACGAATACGTTCAGCGGATACACCAAATTCAGCAGCTAATTCGTTTAGCGTAGCGCCCGATCCATCATCGTTTGCTAACCAGCGAGCTTCCACAATACGTCGTGAGCGATCATCTAGTTTGGCCAGCGCAGCTTCCAAGCCTTCAGACTGCAAATGATCAAATTGTTTTGCTTCAAGTACTTTGTGTGGTTCTGAATGCTCAGCTGACAAATAAGAAATCGGTGCGTAGTGATCATCTTCATCATCGGTAGGCGCTTCCAGAGCCACATCGCGGCCCGCCATGCGCATTTCCATTTCTATGACTTCTTCGCGCTTGACCTTCAGCGTTGCAGCCAATTCATCGACCTGATCGGGTGTCATCGCATCCAAGCCTGGCTTATGACTACGCAGATTAAAAAATAATTTACGCTGAGCTTTGGTGGTGGCCAGTTTGACCATGCGCCAGTTACGCAAAATATATTCGTGGATTTCTGCTTTGATCCAATGCATCGCATAGGAGACTAGACGCACACCTTGCTCAGGGTCGTAACGTTTCACCGCTTTCATCAAGCCGACGTTACCCTCTTGTATCAGGTCAGCGTGAGGTAAGCCGTAGCCGAGATAGCCGCGTGCGATAGAAACGACGAGTCGCAGATGCGACACGATCAACGCTTGTGCAGCGGCCAGATCATTGTCGTTACGCAGTCGACGAGCGAGCGACAGCTCTTCTTCTTGAGTGAGCAGTGGCAGATGATTGACCGCAGAAATATAAGCTTCGATATTCCCGAGGTTGACGGGAAAACCTAAAGCCAGCGGCTGACTACCAGCCGGCACAAGTGCTGACGAAGCGGACAAAGCAGACATGGATTCTCCTTAGTTAGACCGGTGGGCTTAGTGTCTGAATAACTAACCGCACCCATATGACCCTAATTTTAGCACTCTCGAGGATAGAGTGCTAAGCGCGCCACCAAGAAGATTATGATAGAAAAATAGAAATATAAATTGCGTTTTGCCTGCTAAACCTAAGACTTAGGGCTACGACTTAGTCCGATTCGCGCAGGGCCCGTCTGACGGAGAGCATGGCCCCGATTACTCCCAGCATCATGGAGGTAACAAGTAGCAACGCACTCGTCGTTATGTTCAAAGGTTCGAGCTGGAATACCGAGCCGTACAGAGTCGCTAGTTCGTGTATCGGTGTATTTAGTAGTGCCAATATGCCAAACACTCCCGCAAGCGCGAGGCTACCCGCAGCTAGGCCTAGCATCCCACCAGCGTAATAGAAGGGTCGTGAAATAAAGGCATCGGTGGCGCCCAATAGTCGCGACACGCTGATTTCTTCAGATTGATTAATGACCTGGAGTCGTATGGTGTTGAACACCACCGAAAGAACTACTCCAGCTAGCGTTGCAGCCAAAAGCCACAACAGCAGCGCTCCCAGCTGAAATAAGGCAGCTAGGCGCTTGACCCACGCTGCGTCAAGCTGCACGGCTTCGACTCCAGCAACCCGCTTAAATGATTCGGCCAGCTTTTCAATGTTGGCGGCGCTCTTCGCGTCCTGCGGTTTTGCGAGGCGCACCACGTAGGCATCCGGCAGTGGGTTATTGCCGAGGGTGGTGACGATATCGTTTAAGCCTACGCGCTCCTTCAGCGTGGCCAACGCTTTTTCGCGCGATATAAATTCTAGCTTGATGTCGACACCTGCTGACTTTGCTGAATTAACCAATTGCGTAGAAAGAGCCACGGCTTGATCTTGAGGAAAATCGGTGGCCAAAAAAACGGTCATCTCAGGATCAACGGCAAGTTCGCGTGACACAGGGCGCAGATTTTCAAGCAATGTCATTCCTGCCAGTGGCAATACCAGTGCCATGGCAATCACCAAGACATTAAAAGAGAAACTACCTGGTGCTTTACAGAGTCGCGACCAGGCTGCACTCAGGGCAAATTGTTGTTCACGTAACCAATTCATGCGCCCACCTCGCTGTTAGGAGTACGTATTCCTATCAGTTTGCCTTGAGTTAGTTGAACAATACGATCAGCGTCTTGTAGTAAACGATCATCATGCGTAGAAATAACGCAGGTGACGCCAGCACGATTGAAGGCCTCAATCATATCAAGCACCATGCGCCCATTTTCGCGATCGAGTGTTGCAGTGGGTTCATCAGCCAAAATAATGCGCGGCTTGTGAACGACTGCGCGAGCAATTGAGACCCGCTGCTGTTCGCCGCCTGAGAGAGCTTTAGGGAGTGCTTGCGCTTTGCCGAGCATGCCCACGCGTTCTAGCGCAACCGTCGCACGTTCTTTCGCTTCTTGTGTTGTAGCGCCACTAATAATCAAAGGTAGCATCACATTCGCCAGCACGTTACGATCATTCAGCAAACGTTGTTGCTGCATGATCAGGCCTAGCTTACGGCGCAAAAAAGGTAAGGTGGTGCGATTGAGCTTGCGCATGTCCTGACCGCTGACTTGCAGCATGCCGCCGCTAGGCTTTTCCATACCCGCGATTAACTTCAGCAAGGTGGATTTGCCTGCGCCTGATGGACCGGTTAAAAAGACCAACTCACCCTCGTTGATATCGAGAGAAATTTCCGACAAAGCCGTCACGTCTCCGGCATATTTTTTTGAGACGTGAGAAAAAGAAATAATAGACATCAATGAATGATCAATTAAGTTTCTGAATTTAGCCTAATAATGCATCAACGAATTCGCTAGCAACAAAAGGCTGCAAATCATCAATCGCTTCACCTACGCCAATAAAATATACCGGCACAGGTCGAACTCGGGCAATCGCCGCTAAAACTCCACCCTTAGCCGTGCCATCGAGCTTGGTAACTACTAATCCGGTGAGTCCTAATGCATCATCGAAGGCCTTAACTTGTGCCAGCGCATTTTGGCCGGTGTTGCCATCAATGACTAATAAAATTTCATGCGGCGCAGTTTCCATACCTTTAGTAACCACGCGTTTAATTTTTTTTAGTTCATCCATCAGATGTAGCTGCGTTGGCAGTCGACCTGCAGTGTCAATCATCACCACATCCATGCCACGGGCACGGCCCGCTTGTACGGCATCAAATGCAACGGCAGCGGGGTCGCCCGATTCTTGGGCAATGACTGCAACCTGATTGCGTTCACCCCAGGCAGTTAATTGTTCACGCGCTGCCGCTCTAAAGGTATCGCCCGCAGCGAGTAATACTTTTTGATCATGCGATTGCAAGTGTTTAGCGAGTTTACCTATCGTGGTGGTTTTGCCTGCGCCATTCACACCCGCAATCATGACAACTAATGGTTGATGTTCGCCTAGTGCTAAGGATTTTTCTAGCGGGGAGAGCAAGCCAATCATCAATTCACGCAACACTGCTTTTACTTGCGGCACTTCCGTGATTGATTCTGTGCGCACTCTTTTTTTCAGCGCTTCTAAAAGTTCTTGCGTTGCATCGACTCCGGCGTCGGCCATCAGTAATGCAGATTCGAGTTCGTCATATAAATCATCATCGATACGCGTCCCCATGAATAGGGTAGAAATACCCGAAGATGTACGCGACAAGCCAGACCGCAATTTGGCGATCCACGTTTTCTTTTCAATGATGGGCGATTCGGCAGGCGCAGGGTTTGCGTTGGCGGCCTGGATAGCCGTCGCTGGTGTATCGGAGGACTTCTTTTTGAAAAAACTAAACATCGGAAATGAGGGTGCGCTGCGAGGAAAAGGAGTAGCGGCTACAATCGGCGATTGCGCAAAATTTGATGCGTATTCTAGCAGAGCAAAGACTATGAAAATTTGTCGTGCCTATCAAGTGTTAGCCAGTGTGTTGCTAATGCTGTCGATTCCTATGCCATTACTTGCTGCCACGACGGCGCAAGAGTTCAGGCTGGGCAATGGTTTGCGTCTAATTGTTCAGGAAGACAGGCGCGCGCCCACGGTCGTTAACATGGTTTGGTACCGTGTCGGAGCGATGGATGAGCAAAATGGCACGACTGGAGTCGCGCATGTGCTTGAACATATGATGTTCAAGGGCACGAAAAAGCTCAAGCCGGGCGAATTCAGCGCCAAAGTTGCAGCACTCGGTGGTCGCGAAAATGCATTCACGAGCAAGGATTACACCGGCTACTACCAACAGGTAGAAAAATCTCGTTTAGAGCAGGTGATGGCCTTAGAAGCTGATCGCATGCAAAACCTAACGATGTCTAAAGAAGAGTTCAGCAAAGAAATTCGTGTGGTGATGGAAGAGCGTCGCTTACGTACGGATGATCAGCCTTTATCGTTGCTGTTCGAAGCGTTAAATGCGACAGCGTATGTAGCCCATCCCTACAAAAATCCTGTAGTGGGCTGGATGAATGATTTGCAAAACATGACTGCGGCCGATGCCTTGGGTTGGTATCAGCGCTGGTATGCACCGAATAATGCAACGATGGTAATCGCCGGCGATGTCGATGCAAAGCAAGTACGTGAATTAGCTGAAAAATATTTCGCTAAGATTCCCGCCAAGACCCTGCCTAATTCAAAGCCCCAACAAGAGCCTGTGCAAACGGGTATCAAACGCATCGTGTTGAAAGCGCCAGCAGAAAATGCATTTTTAGTGATGGCTTACAAGATGCCTAAGCTGCTCGATGTTGAAAAAGATGATGATGTGCACGCGCTCGATGTCATGGCCGCGGTACTCGATGGCTATGACAATGCGCGTCTCCCAGCGCGTTTGGTTAGAACCGAACGTGTCGCCAATTCAGTGGATGCTGGTTTTGAGCCTGTCGCACGTGGCCCGGTGATGTTTACCTTATCCGGTGTGCCGGCACAGGGTGTCAGTGTGGAACAGCTAGAGCAAGCATTGCGTAAGGAGATTGCCCGTATTGCGACAGAGGGAGTGTCGGCGTCTGAGCTCAAGCGTGTGAAGGCGCAACTGATTGCTAGCCAAGTGTATAAGCGCGATTCAGTGTTTGGGCAAGCGATGGAAATCGGCGCGATGGAAATGGCGGGTCTATCCTTTCGCCAGCTTGATCGCATCATAGAAAAAGTATCAGCAGTAACGCCAGAGCAAGTACAAGCGGT
>CAINAY010000478.1 GCA_903846425.1 uncultured Noviherbaspirillum sp. | reverse complement strand
TGCAAGCAGAAGTGGGCCAAGTGGTCGCTGCAGGCACGCCGGTGGTTAAGCTAGCGCGAACAGCAGAAAAAGAAGTTCGCGTCAGCATTCCTGAAGATCAAATTGAAGTGCTACGCCAAGTGACCGATTTAGCTGTCAAAACGTGGGCTAACTCTAACGTGGCCATCAGCGGTCGTTTGCGTGAGTTGTCACCGATTGCTGATCCCGCGACACGCACGTACACAGCCAAAATTTCTTTGCCACGAGCAGGCCCCGAAATCAGACTGGGTATGACAGCGACCGTGCAGTTTGCCGCACCTGCGCTGCCTGGAATTCATTTGCCAATGACGGCGCTGGTGAATAGCAAAGAGGGTACGGCTGTATGGGTAGTCGAAAGCGGTGTGGTTAAGCTGGTACCCGTGCAAGTGGCCAGCGCGACTGGCACTGAAGTATTGATTGCGCAAGGTTTGAGTGCAGGGCAATCGGTAGTGACGGCTGGTGTGAATCAACTCCGACCCGGACAGAAAGTGTCTTTGCTGGGTCAGGAGTTATCTGCTATTAGCGAGGATACTAAACCTGCCGCGGCAGGGGCGCCAAAATGAAAGAACGACTTAACCTTTCGCGCTGGGCACTCGAACACATTCCCTTTATTCGCTATCTGATCGTAGTGCTGCTCTTGGGCGGCATCATGAGTTACAGCAAATTAGGTCAGGATGAAGATCCACCTTTTACCTTTCGCGCGATGGTGATACGTGCTTATTGGCCGGGTAGTAGCTCGGTACAAATGGCTGAGCAAGTAACGGATAAATTAGAAAAAAAACTGCAAGAGACGCCCTTCGTCGACAAGATACGCAGCTATTCCAAACCTGGTGAAACGCTGATCATTCTTGAGTTGCGCGAATCCACGCCACCGAAAGAAGTGCAGCAGGTCTGGTATCAGGTACGCAAAAAAATTGGCGATATGCGCAGCACCTTACCCGCAGGTGTGATGGGTCCGCTGTTCAATGATGAATTCGGCGATACCTACGGTTCTATTTTCGCACTCTCGACCGATGGATTTACCTACGCTGAAGTTAAAGACTATGCCGACTTTGTTCGTCAGCAGTTGCTAGCGGTTCCCACCGTCTCCAAGGTTGAACTGTATGGCATGCAGGATGAAAAGCTCTACATCGAATTTTCAAGTAAAAAATTTGGTCAATTAGGGATACCGTTCGAGGCAGTGGTGGCGCAGATCAATGCGCAAAATGCCGTCGAGGGCAGCGGTGTTTTGGTGACGCCTACCGATAATCTTCAGGTGCGTGTTAGTGGCGCGTTGATGACGCCGAAAGATCTTGAAAATCTACCTCTGCGCGCCAATGGCAATAGCTTTCGGTTAGGAGACTTTGCAAAAGTTACCCGCGCTTATCAGGATCCTCCTCGCGACAAAATGCGCTACAACGGCAAAGAGGTGATTGGGCTGGGCATTTCGATGGAGAAGGGTGGCGACATCATTGAGTTGGGTCGTCATCTGGACGCGGCCGCCGCAAAAATTAAAGCCAAACTCCCTGTGGGTATTGAACTTGAACGAGTCGCTGATCAGCCGCGTGCGGTGAGTTCTTCCGTCAATGAATTCCTTAAAGTGCTGGCTGAAGCGGTGATGATTGTGCTGGCGATTAGTTTTATTGCGCTGGGTCTGCACACCAAACCGCTGCGCATCGATGTTCGGCCAGGTTTGGTGGTGGCTCTTACTATCCCGCTGGTGTTAGCGGCCACGTTTTTAGCCATGCGAATCTTTGGTATCGATCTGCACAAAATTTCACTCGGTGCCTTGATTATTGCGCTGGGCTTGTTGGTGGACGATGCCATCATCGCTGTTGAAATGATGGTGAGAAAAATGGAAGAGGGTTTGTCGCGTTTTGATGCGGCCACCTACGCCTACACATCGACAGCGATGCCTATGCTGACCGGTACCTTGATTACGGCGGCTGGCTTTTTACCGA
>CAINAY010000477.1 GCA_903846425.1 uncultured Noviherbaspirillum sp. | reverse complement strand
GCGAACCATCCGTCACCGTAAATTGAGTCCCAGTGACTCGAGCCGACAAGGTCGGCTCCATCGCTCGGACTTCTTCTAAATTTTCGTGCAAATTCCAAAATAACCACTTGCAACGCTCTGCATCTGACATCTCGACCAGCTCTGCAACTGGCCGTTCGCCGCTATACCGCAAAGCATGCATCAGCTCACGACGTACCTTTTCCTGCGGACCACATTCGAAAATCGTTTGAACAGTCTCGATGTCCTGTCGCACTGCACTCTGCATGATGGCTCCTAGTCGAACAAGTCAGAAAATTTTTGTAATGACGATAGATCAAAACAACTTTTCGATTGGACTTGCTGGAAGAGGATTAAATCCCCAATACGACACAAAGACAAGCCATGAAGGCAATAAAGCGAAAGGTAAATTTTGCGATTTACAGACTAAGCATGATGTTTTTCGAAATCACGCAAATAATTGATTAATGCAATCACGCCATCGATAGGCATGGCATTGTAAAGAGAGGCACGCATACCACCAACACTGCGATGGCCTTTTAACTGCAACAAGCCACGTTCTTGAGCGCCATCAAGAAAACTGTCATTTAAGCGCGTGTCATGCAAATGAAAAGGAATATTCATGCGCGACCTGTCATTGACACTGACTGGACTAGAATAAAAATCTGTCGAATCTAGGTAGTCATATAAACGCGATGCTTTTTCAGTATTCATTTTTTCAATAGCTGATAAACCGCCCTGCTGCTGCAACCACTCGAATATCAGACCCGCCATATAAATTCCATACGTCGGTGGTGTATTCACCATTGATTCATGCTCGGCTTGTTCTTTCCAGTGGAATACGGTTGGCGTAATGTCTAACGCTCTATCCAGCAAATCATCTCGCACGATCACGAAGGTTAATCCTGCGGGTCCAATATTTTTTTGCGCTCCGCCATAGATCACGGCGTAATCACTCACATTAATAATTGTCGACAAGATGTTTGACGACATATCGGCGACCAAAGGCACATCACCCGAGTCAGGCAACCAATGATATTCAACACCGCCTATGGTCTCGTTACTGCAAATATGTAGATAAGCTGCTTGCGGGTCGAGTTTCCACGTGGACTGCGCAGGGACATACGTAAAATCTTTATCTTCGGACGAAGCCGCCACATTCACCTGGCAATATTTTTTCGCCTCGCTAATGGATTTGGATGACCAAATACCTGTATTCACATAATCTGCAGAACGATTTTTGCCGAGTAAATTCATCGGAACCAGGGCATTCATCGCCATGGCGCCGCCCTGAAGGAATAAGACTTTGTAATTTAAGGGAATACCCAACAGCTGCCTAAAATTGGCTTCTGCGCTGTGCGCAATGCTCATAAATTCTTTGCCACGGTGACTCATCTCCATCACCGACATGCCACTGCCACGCCAGTCCAGCATTTCCTCGGCTGCTCGCTGTAAAACAGCTTCCGGCAAGACCGCTGGACCCGCACTGAAATTAAATACTCGCATGGAAAATCACTTTGAAAGTCAGGCTGCCCGTAGGCCGCAAAGCTCGATTATATTTTGTTTGTTGAAATTAGCCTCTGGTACAGATGTTTCCCCAGATCAGCTACAATTACCGAAAGGTTTGCATTGGATTCCTAAGCTTGCAATCAGCACAAATCCCAACAAGGATTATGCAACTAAGTACGTCATTTATTAGAACGATAAAACATCAACAGAGACCTCATTATGTACGTCAAAAAATTCTCGTCACTACTCGCAGCGCTCAGCATCAATCTACTTATTTTGTCTGCGCCTAATGCAAGCGCACAAGATGCCTCGATTGAAACCGCTGCATTACGCTGCTCCGCCATGTCCGGCGTACATTCGACACTGACTGTACCTACACCCCAGTTTGGTGAGTTAATGACCCAGTTTGCTGGACTATTTGCGCAAGTTCATATTCTTCACAAAGCTAATCGCACGAAAGCTAAAGTCATGCCAAATGATGTCCGCGTTCAGCGCGATGAGATCGTCGCTGAAATGGCGAAAGGCTGGCCAGGTGTAAAAAATGATCGTGTCCGTGAAGCTGCTATGTGTAATATCTGGCGTATTAATTTATTTTCAAAATTACCCGAGAAGCCCACTGAAAAAGATTTTCAAAATGC
>CAINAY010000476.1 GCA_903846425.1 uncultured Noviherbaspirillum sp. | reverse complement strand
TGGGGGGCCTGAATGACCGTATCCAATAAAACCTGAACATCGTGCGCGTTAGCAGTGCTGGCGAAGTAGGGCGCTAGACCGCCAGTGATAAGTATGATCGCCGTGATACAGGACATCGCCAAGCTTGTTTTTTTGTTCATGATCGGAGATTCCTTTAAAAACTTAGTTTGCCAGATATAAGAAGTTTCAGTTCGACTCTGGGACTGCAACAAGCTAGGTTAATGAAAACGCTCCCAGAAAGCGTAAGCTAGATCAAAACGTTTATTCAAATGATCATGTATTTCCATGCAACTCACGATGGTGCTGACGCTATGAATCATGTCAGGGTAGCGGGGGTGCGCTAGAATCATATCTTAGTGAATTGTAGGGGATATCAATGAGTCTGGCGCTGGAACCACGCCATTGGGTGTTAGTGATTTTTATTGGCTCTGCGCTGTATGCGCACTTTCGTGGCTCTGTGCGATTTGGATTAGTGCGTGCGTTGACAGACTTCACGGTGTTAATTGCGCCCGTTAATGCGCTGATGTATTTGTTTTCGCGCACGCCACGTACAGCTTATATCGATCAAAGTGCATTCCCTGAACTGCAATTGCTGACTAAGAATTGGGAAGTTATTCGTGACGAAGCTATGGCGCTGGCAGAGGGCGGTCAGATACGTGCTGCCTCCAGCTACAACGATATTGGTTTTAATTCTTTTTTCCGAACGGGTTGGAAGCGCTTTTATCTGAACTGGTACGGCAAAGATTTACCTTCGGCAGCACAAAGCTGCCCCAAGACGCTGGCGCTGTTAAAGCAGATACCGAGTATCAAAGCGGCGATGTTTGCCTCGTTGCCCCCAGGCGCAACACTGGTTCGCCATCGCGATCCGTATGCGGGTTCGCTGCGTTATCACTTGGGACTGGTCACCCCCAACGATTCAGAATGTTTTATTGAAGTCGATGGCCAACACTATTATTGGAAAGACGGTGAGGCTGTCATGTTCGATGAAACCTTTATTCATCACGCAGCCAATCGTACAGATCATCAGCGCGTGGTGTTGTTCTGTGATGTAGAGCGGCCCTTGTGGACTGCGCCGGTGCGATGGTTTAACCGATTATTTGCCAAGTATGTGATGTCATCAGCCGCCTCGCAAAATATCGACGGTGAGAGTATCGGTTTCCTGAATCGTTTTTTTGCCCTCTTTTATCAACTACGGCTGCAAGGCAAAAGTCTGAAGGCCTACAGCAGGCGGCTTTATTACCTGCTTAAGTGGGCCGCGATTCTTGGCGCGCTATGGTTGATTTTTTGGTGATAGTTTCTCATTTACAATAATTCTGGTACTTGTTACATTGGCGGCATTCTGAGCTACCCGTTTTGCCGCTAATGAGAGTTTCTTTGATAATTCGTGTTGTGGTGTTAGTGCTAGTGCTTAGCTTGGGCGCCTGCGCTAGCCAGCATGAGCTAACCTCGGTTCAACTCGATAAATCACACCCTCAATATGACACCGCTGAATGCCGAGACAGTCTGGCTGCGGGCCAAAGGCACAAGGATTTGAAACTAGCTAGGATGCTCGTCTCTCCGGCGCTGGTCGCGCTTTCAGGCGGGCTGCTACTACCGGTGGTAGCGATGAATACTGGGCTGGACCTTTCAGATCATGTGGATGCCTCTGACTTGGCTGATCGTTGCGGCGGTCGTGGTAAGAACAATGCTGACATTGCTTCTGATGTCGCCGCCGGTGCGGCACTGGGTTTGGCAGTCGGCTTACCAGCCAAATGATTATTCAAAAAACACCTGCTGTCTGGGTGTTCGGTTCTTTCTAGCGCAGTAAACATGGCCGATCGTGACACTACCGGTGGATGGCTTTGGCACCTGCGTGCCTTCTTCCGGCGCAGGCAGTGGTACCCAACGACTGAGTTGATTGCTGAGTGGCTTGAGGGCGTACAGCCTGCCCATCGTGAATTACTGCTTATAGGCGGCAGCGCGGGTTGGATGATGTCAAGTCGATGGTTGCAGCGGTTTGAACGGGTAGTACTGATCGATATTGATCCCTATGCACCCACTTTGTTTAGATGGAATCATGGTCGCGCACTCAAGCAATCGTCGACCCGTCTTGAGTTTTTGCAATGCGATGCGCTGCGCGATCTAGAAGCGCTGCTAAGCACGTATCCCAACGCGTCTATTTTTTTCGATAATCTGCTCGGCCAGCATGTATACCGAGTACCTGATTTTGATCGCGCTGAAAATGATCTGAATAAAATCGCTCAACGACTCGTAGGTCGCGATTGGGGCAGCGTGCATGATTTGTTTTCGGGTCCGGCGAATCCTAAGAACTTACCTGTTAAGCCTGTGATGTGTTTTGCAGCGACACAGTCTGCGCTAGGGTCTAGCGTTGCTGGCGTAACAGGTACTCCGTTACACATTCGTTTACTGGCTGAGGTCGGTGGCATCGATGAATGGATGGATCATGTGACGAGTGGTGTGTTCCCACTTGGTTCAGAGGTACGACTGATTGCTTGGCCTTTTGTGCCAACCTATGTGCACTGGTTACAGGCAGGATGGGTGAGTGCCGCATCATCGAACCAATGAAGACCAACGTTGAAGGGTCGATTCAGCATAACCGGTAGAATAAGTGCTTATTTACCCTCGTTTGAACCTGAAGGGCTTGGAATGAAATTTACGTATTTTTTTGCCTCTATTGCCGTTGTCCTTGCTACCAGCGCGCAGGCCGGTGGCCCACCGACTGAGTGGGGCTATGAAGGCCCCAAAGATGCCCGACACTGGGGGCAGCTTGATCCATTATTTAAAACGTGTAGTGTTGGCAAGCGTCAATCACCCATTAACCTGGATGTAGCCGAGGTTGAAAAAGGTGGGTTAAAACCCATTCCGTTTACCTACAAAGCTGGGCCGGCTGAGGTACTTAATAACGGGCATACCATAATGATGAATCTGGCGAATTCCGGATCCGCGCGTTTCGATGGATTGGAATATCGTTTGGTTAACGTGCACTTTCACACGCCCAGTGAAGAAAAAATTAACAGCATGAAGGCGCATATGTCAGCGCACTTTTTTCATCGTGCCGGCGATCTCAAACTTGCTGTCGTTGCCGTCATGTTTAAGCTAGGTAAAGAAAATGCGGCGCTCAAGGCGATGTTCGACAACATGCCTGAGAAAGAAGGCAAAAAATTTGCGCTAACCAGTTTTAATCCTGCAGATATTTTGCCTGCCGATCCTACGTATTTTTTCTATGTAGGCTCATTGACGGAACCACCTTGTACCGAAGATGTAAAGTGGTACGTCATGAAGACACCCCTTGAAATTTCGTTTGCTCAGCTAGATGCGTTCAAGAAGCTTTACAGGATGAATGCACGATACACGCAGGCCATTAATGGTCGTCGCATTCAGATGATGGTACCGGATGCAGAAGCCGCGCCAGCGGGAACAGGTAGCAAGGCCAGCGGCCACTGAGATTTACAGGGAACAGACTACTGCATCAGCGCTGTTAGATTCGTTCCAGTGACTGTTGCAGTCGAAGAAGTTTTTCTTTAAGTTCTGGCCGAGCGTCAATGAGGTCGGCATTCGGCACGATAGTCTTACCTTGTGATGTGTCGTTTTCTTGAATTTGTTTGGATGCGCGCTCGCTAGGTAAGAACCAATCAATAGCGGTTAGGATTAGGCTCACTATCAGCCAAAGTATCCAGATGCTTCCCGCCGGTAGTGCGTTTAATTGTCCGATGGCTGAAAGCTCGGTCAACCAGCTACCCCATCGCAGTCTTAGCCACCACAGTAAGTTACCTTGAGCTACGCTAATCCACAGCGACACCGAAAAAAAGAGTAGCCAGTTCAGTGCCAGCAAATAGTATGAGCGAGGCGCTCTGTCTCTCATAGTGCCCTTAGGCCTTGAGGGCAGCGACTAGCTTGTCGCTGAGCGACTCAGCGACTTGCATACGCAGTCGTGATGTTTCATGAACTTCTTGTTCGCTACGGTAAGCTGACGACACTAATTCCGAAGCCAGATTGCGCACGCTTTCAACTTCATGTACTAGTGCCTGAATACGGTCTTCGAGAGCTTTTTTCTCTTGCAGTTTGGTGCCTATCAATTTAATCGCTGCATGGACTTGATTCCATGCTTGCAGGCGAGGGTCGTTGATTTGCAGGCTATCGAAAACGTCTTGGATGGATTCACCCAGATTAACTAGGGCTTCTGCTGAAAACTGTTCTACCTCAGCTGAATCAACTCTTGTCTCGATGCGTGGCTCTACGCTGGGTTCTATGCGAGCTTCTTTGCGTGGATGATCGTGAATCGATACCACTTCAGCGGTGCTTGCTTCAGTCCAGCCAGCCTTAGGCTCGAAACGCATCATGGTTGGCTTTGAGGATGTTTTTGCCATAATCAAACATTTCCTGTAGAAAACTGTTGTGTTGTCGAAAAACATTGATCTATACTCACAATTATATTATGGCAAAATTTCCTTGAAAGCAATGCTTTTAGGGGGAATAATCCAAAAAATCAATGGCTTGCATGAAAATCAGAGGATTACCATGAGCAAGGCACTAAAAATACTGATTACCAGCCAAAAGGGCGGCGTTGGCAAAAGTACTGTATCTGCCAATTTAGCTGCCTATTTTGCCTATATATCGGGTAAAAAGACCACGTTAGTCGATTTCGACCATCAGGCAACCTCAGGTAAATGGGTCAAAAAAGCCTATCCCATTGGTATTCATTGCCAGACCGTTGATCTGCCTAATGCTAAGGGTTCTGGAGTTGCCTTACTAAAAGCTAAGGAATCCTTGCGCAAGGCAGTCGACACCATGGAAGTCGTCATTGTCGATTTGACTTGGACGGATGTTCTTCCACCTGATTTTCTATTTGAATTTGATTTGGTCTTGGTGCCAAGTTCGTTATCGCGCGTTGAGTTGGATAGTACGCTCGAGTTCGTGAATCGTTTCTCGTTTGTTTTCAATTCACGTATGCGTAATCCGCCGAAGTTGGTGATTGTTCCAAGTCGCGTTGACAACTTAAATACCTACGAAGGTATTTTCTCCAAATCGTTTAGTGCGGGTTTCTTCCTATCGCCGCCAGTGATGTACAGCACCAGTGCAGGCGACTTTTTTGGAAATGAATTCTTCGTCATGACGAGCAATCAGGAAATTCGCGAGAACTTCCTTGATTTCGGTCGCTCTATTGAGCAACTCGGACAGACTGAAGCCGATGTGCGTTCTGCATCTAAACAAGCGAGCTTGACTCACAAGGTCAGTGGCTCGATATTGGATCGCTTCCGCGCGGTTCGTAATTCGACAGCTGAGCCAGCAATTAAGCGTCCAGTGCCGAATGAAACTTCACCTGCAGGTGTTACACCACGTTCGCGTGTAAAGTCGTCTATTCCCTCATTTTTGATGATGGGTCGCGACGGCTAAAGCCTCAACTCTAGCCTCAAGCCTCAACTGAAGCTGTTAATTTAACCACCACTTATTTATCTTCGCCGCCCGGCGGAGGCGGTGGTGGTGGCGTGCCGTAAAGTAGCGCAGCCACTCTAGGATTTTCAGCAGCAATCGCCTCTAGTAGTGAATCTACCACCGAAGCTAGTCTTGCCGAATCCGCTGTGCCCATCCACTGGGAGCGGTTATTTCTAATCATCAATAGCTGTTCAACCGAGCATTGCTTGGCACGTTGCTGTAGCCAGCTGAGTGCGCGAGTGCGGCGCTTGGTCGTGTCTTGTTCATCAATGCCGATAGCCCTAAATTCCGCAACCACGCAGGGTGGTCCATCTGCCTTGGCCGTTTTCGCTGCTGCTGCATCATCTGCAGTACCTGCTGCGGCAGGCGTTGCGCCGGCGGCTGGTTTTTTTGCATCGGGCTTGGCATCAGCAGCCTTAGGCGTTGCGCCAGCTTTGTTAGAGGCGTCTGCAGGTTTTTTAGCATCCGTAGCAGCAGCGGCAGGGGCTGCAGTTGCAGCAGCTTTTGCATCAACCTTGGAAGTGTCGGCTTTGGTATCTGCCTTGGCTTGAGTCTTGGCATCAGCCGGTTTGACCGCAGCTGGAGTCGCTGCAGCGGGTGCGTTTTGACCTTGAGCGGATGACATCGTCAGCGCCAGCAAAAGAAACATAGGCGTGGTGGTAAAAACGCGCATGCCACTTATCCTTTGGGTGTTTGATCTTGGTACAAGATGGTGATGCTGATACGACGGTTGCGCGGGTCGGCCGGATTATTCGGAACGTACGGTACGGTATCCGAGACACCCTCGATGCGATAGAAGCGACTCGGTGGCAGGCCTGCTTCAGCAAGTAAACGGCGCGTTGCTTCTGCTCGCATGCCTGATAGGGACCAGTTGCTATTGACGCCATCGTCATAGGCCAAGCTATCGGTATGACCACGCACCGCAACCTTGTTCGGCATAGACGCGAGAGATTTGGCGACCTCACGAATTAAGGTGAATGCCTTTGCTTGCATCTTGTTGGTACCCAGACCAAACATAGAAAAATCGGCCTTGTCTATGATTTCGATTCGCAGACCATCTTTTTCTCGAACGAACTTAACCTGATCTTTGATCTTCTCTAGCTCTTTGTTCATAGCGAGGCTTCGTTTGACCTCTTTTTCCAGCTTATCGAAATTTTTCTGATCAGTTTCGGCGGCGATTTTCGCGCGCTCATCGGCTGAAATTTCTTCAGGATTTTTATTCTTGGTTTCGTCTTTATTCTTGCCGTCGCCAGATTGCGTGCCTGCTTCTGATCGCGGTGTTTCACGGTGCAAGAAACTAGTGGTTTTACCCGCATACGGCATGGCATCACTGTCCATGACAGAAAAGCCGCCAATCAAGCCACC
>CAINAY010000475.1 GCA_903846425.1 uncultured Noviherbaspirillum sp. | reverse complement strand
GCGAATGGGATAAAAAATATCCTGGACGAGTTGAAAATATTTTTTCATCGCTTTCAACCATCGTTCCTTCGCATTTAATGGATCGTTCACAGTTCGATTTTGCTGAATTAAAAATCACTGGTGTAGAGCTGCCCGATGGAGATATCGCATTTGATGAAGAGCCGTGTGAAAGTCGGGATACAACACCACAAGGACATCAGACAATCCACCTGCACACTCAACGAAATACTCACAGTGCAGGCGAACTCGATTGATCGCTGCTAAAAATCTGCCAATCTCTGTCACCGACCCCGCAGCAATCAATGCCGTGCGTGCTAAAATTTTGTACTTCTTATTATTCTGCCTATGAACGTTGTCATTCTCGCTGCAGGCATGGGGAAACGGATGCAGTCCGAGCTGCCCAAGGTACTGCACGCACTGGCAGGCAAGCCACTGCTTTCCCACGTTGTCGACACCGCGCGTCAGCTTTCTCCATCGAGTTGCTGCGTTGTCTACGGCCATGGCGGCGACAAAGTTCCCACACAGCTGGCAGCGGATGATCTTCAATTCGTACTCCAAGAGCCTCAATTAGGTACCGGTCACGCTGTCATGCAGGCCGTATCAAAACTCAACGACGACCAGCCCACACTTGTTTTATATGGCGATGTACCACTGACTACCGTCGCCACACTGCGCGCTCTGACTGAAAAGGCCGGTAAAGACAAACTTGCCATCCTCACCATCGCCATGGACGACCCCACCGGATACGGTCGCATCGTCCGCGAGCAAAACAAAATCGTTCGTATCGTTGAACAAAAAGATGCTACCGATCTCGAGCGTCAAATTCATGAAGTCAATACTGGCATCTTGGTTGCACCGACCCGTCAGCTAAAAGATTGGCTGTCGCGACTGTCCAACCATAACGCGCAAGGCGAATACTATTTAACTGACATTATCGCGCTGGCTGTCAAAGACAATGTCGTCATTGAATCAACTCAACCCAATCACGCGTGGGAAACTCTGGGCGTAAATAGCAAGGTGCAGCTAGCAGAGTTAGAGCGCATTCATCAGCTCAACCTTGCACAACAACTGCTTGAACAAGGTGTCACACTTGCCGACCCCGCTCGCATCGATATTCGTGGTGAGCTGCATTGCGCTCGCGATGTTAGCATCGATGTTGGTTGCGTATTTGAAGGGCAAGTCCACATCGGCCAAGGCGTCAGCATCGGAGCCTATTGCGTAATTAAAAATTCGCGCATTGCAGATAACGCAAACATCAAACCATTTACGCACATCGACGAAGCAAGTGTCGGTAGCGATTCGCAAATCGGCCCCTACGCGCGGCTTCGTCCTGGCACTACGCTCGGCTCCGATGTACATGTCGGTAATTTTGTTGAAATAAAAAATAGTGAATTCGGCGCACATAGCAAAGCCAATCACCTCGCCTATGTGGGCGATACCACCGTAGGGTCGCGTGTCAATATTGGCGCAGGTACTATCACCTGTAACTACGATGGTGCTAACAAACATCGTACCGTTATTGAAGACGACGCTTTTATAGGTAGCGATACACAATTAGTCGCACCGGTCACTGTAGGTAAAGGAGCGACTATCGGCGCTGGCACTACACTTACTAAAGATGCACCGCCCGACAGCCTCACCGTGTCGCGCGCCAAACAAACCACCATTACGGGTTGGCAGCGACCCGTTAAGCAAAAGAAATAGGACTTCCTATGTGCGGCATTGTTGGTGCCGTCGCCCAGCGCGACATCGTTCCCGTACTACTCGAGGGTTTAAAACGATTAGAGTATCGAGGCTACGATTCATGCGGAGTCGCCGTACATCAGCAAGGTCTGAAACGTTCACGCAGTGTCTCTCGTGTCGCGGAGTTGGAATCTCAAGTCGCGGAGTCTCATCTAACTGGTCACACTGGTATTGCGCATACACGTTGGGCCACGCATGGTGCGCCAGCGACGAATAACGCTCATCCTCATTTTTCATCGAAAAATGATGAAGCCCGAATTGCTGTCGTTCACAACGGCATTATCGAAAACTATGAAGAAATGCGTACCGAGCTGACCAAGCTGGGTTATGTCTTTGAATCTCAAACCGACACCGAAGTCATCGCGCATTTAATCAATGAACTGTACGACGGCGACTTGCTACGCACCGTACAAAAAGCTGTCAAGCGTTTACATGGTGCTTTCGCAATTGCTGTGTTTTGCAAAGACGAACCCAAACGCGTCGTTGGCGCCCGCCTGGGTTGTCCTTTAGTGGTCGGTATCGGCCAAGGTGAGAATTTTCTGGCGTCAGATGCGATGGCACTGGCAGGCACCACCGACCAAATCATTTATCTTGAAGAAGGTGATGTGGTTGATGTGGGCTTAAGCGGTATTAGCATTACCAATCGCTCCGATCACAACGTCAGCCGCGCAGCACAAACCGTGAATGCGTATTCTGGCGCGATAGATCTTGGCCCTTACCGACACTACATGCAAAAAGAAATCTTCGAGCAACCGCGCGCCATTGGCGACACGCTCGAAGGTATTCTAAGTTTTAGCCCCGATGTATTCGGCGCTTCGGCAAACAAGGTCTTTACTGATATCAATGCGATTCAAATACTCGCCTGTGGCACCAGCTATTACTCAGGCATGACAGCTAAATACTGGTTAGAGGCATT
>CAINAY010000474.1 GCA_903846425.1 uncultured Noviherbaspirillum sp. | reverse complement strand
CGTTGCTTACCGTCAGTAGCTGCACCACCCGCTTGTTCGACCAGTAATGCCATAGGATTAGCTTCATACATTAAGCGCAATTTACCTGGCTTATCGGGTTCACGTTGATCGGCAGGATACATAAAGATACCGCCGCGATTGAGGATGCGATGAACATCGGCCACCATTGAAGCAATCCAGCGCATATTAAAATTTTTCTCACGTGGGCCAGTTTTTCCTGCTTCAAGTTCAGTGATGTAACGAGTCACTGGCGCATACCAGTGACGTGAATTAGACGCATTAATTGCGTACTCCGCGGTATCAACAGGTATTTGAATATTTCGTTGGGTCATAACCCACGAGCCCATCTCTCTATCCAAGGTAAATCCATGTACGCCATTACCCGTAGTGAGTACGAGTACAGTTTGCGGACCGTACACCGCATAGCCAGCCGCTACTTGTTTGGTACCCGGCTGTAAAAAATCCTCTTCGGTTGGTGTAGCCATACCATCCGGCGCTTTGAGTACTGAAAAAATCGTGCCTATCGATACATTCACATCAATGTTGGACGATCCATCCAAAGGATCAAACAACAGCATGTATTCGCCCATAGGATAACGATTGGGAATCGGATGTATGGTTTCCATTTCTTCCGACGCCATCGCAGCCAGATGGCCGCCCCATTCATTCGCCTGCAATAAAATTTCGTTACAAATAATATCGAGTTTTTTTTGTATCTCGCCTTGAACGTTTTCGCTTTCAGCAGTACCCAGCACATCACCCAGCGCACCCTTCCCCACAGAATGACTGATTGTTTTACAGGCTCTTGCTAAAACCTCGATCAGCAAGCGTAATTCTGCCGGTATGGAATTGTTTAATCGCTGCTCTTCAATCAGGTACTGCGTCAGGCTGACTCGTTTCATGGGGCGTCTCGATAGTTGTAATTTATTTTGATAAGGATTTGCCGATAACTTCGGCAACATCATTCGACAGCTTGCGAGTGCTAGCCACTTTTTCTAGCGCCATTTTCATACTAGCCTGAAGAGCGGGTGTAAATTTACGCCATCTGTCCATGCTACGCGCCAATCGTGCGGCGACTTGTGGGTTGATCTTATCGAGCGTAATAACTTGCTCTGCCCAAAACGCATGACCGCTTCCGTCTGTCGCATGAAATTGAGCGGCATTGTTATTACAGAACGCAAATAGTAAACTGCGAGCTCGGTTCGGATTAGTCATAGAAAAAGCAGGATGCTCCATTAACTTGCGTATGGCTTTCGTATCTGTGCCAGGTGCCGACGCTTGTAAGCTAAACCATTTATCAATCACCAGCGCTTCGTGTTCAAAATCTTTATAAAAGCTTTGAAGAGCGTCTCGGATACCAGGCGTCTGATGCACATTCATTATTGACAGTGCTGCAAGGCGGTCTGTCATGTTTGATGCCTGAGCTAATTGATCTTGAATTAATTGATGAATTGCGCTGTCATTCAATTCAGCCAGATAGCCTAAGGAATTGTTACGCAATGCACGACGCCCAGATGAAATGGCATCCGGGCTGTAGCTTCCGGACTGATGATTCGCGTTATAAGCTGCGATAAAATCATCACGCAATACATGTGATAGGTAATTGCGTAATGCACAGCGAGCATTGTGAATAGCGTCTGGATCAATCACATCAACCTGCTCAGCTAGCATGGCCTCAGAAGGTAGGGTCAACACTAAATCGCGATAGGCGGCATCAAGTGAGGTGTCGCGCAGCAATTGCGCTAAAGCGTCTGCCAGTAACTCATCTTGACTGGTGACAGGATAGGCCTGGTTGGGCCCAACACCTTCGTTGCATAAACTCAGCAAACGACGAGTCGCTAACCGCTGACCCGCTTCCCAGCGATTAAATGGATCACTGTCGTGCGCTAATAGAAAGGCTAGTTGCTGATCACTGTAATTGGCCTCAAGTACAACTGGTGCAGAAAAATTTCTCAGCAGCGATGGTACCGGAGGCTGTTTGACGCCGATGAACTTAAAACTTTGTTTGGATTGCGTTAACTCAAGAACGATAGTCGTTGGAAGCTTCTGCACCTCAGCGTGACTCCTCTTTGAACCTTCTAATTGCAAGTGCAGATCGTCTCCTTGCGCATTGAGCAAACCCACAGCGAAAGGAATGTGCATAGGCTGCTTGAGCGGCTGGCCCGGTGTGGGTGGACAGAATTGTTCTAATTCGAGCGTGAAAGTCTCCGCTGCAGAATCATAATTCGTCGTCGCCATCACGCGAGGCGTTCCTGCCTGACTATACCAACGTTCAAATTGAGAAAGATCACGCCCATTGGCATCTGCCATAGCCGCACGAAAATCATCGCAAGTCACTGCCTGACCATCATGTCGCTGAAAATACAAATCCATGCCTTTACGAAAACCATCGCGTCCTAACAAGGTCTGCAACATGCGAACGACTTCCGCACCTTTTTCATAAATTGTTAAGGTATAAAAATTATTGATCTCAACATAGGAATCAGGGCGAACTGGGTGCGCCATCGGACCTGCATCCTCTGGAAATTGCGCTTGTCGTAGCACACGCACATCTTCTATTCGCTTGACCACTTTGCCACTCTCGCCACCCATCATGTCAGCTGAAAATTCCTGATCACGAAAAACAGTCAAGCCTTCTTTGAGTGATAACTGAAACCAATCGCGGCAGGTCACTCGATTGCCTGTCCAATTATGAAAATATTCATGCGCAACCACGGCTTCAATATTTGCGTAATCAGCATCAGTGGCTATGCGCGAATTAGCCAACACATATTTAGTGTTGAAAATGTTCAAGCCCTTATTTTCCATCGCACCCATGTTGAAGTCGGATACCGCAACAATCATGAATCGATCAAGATCAAGCTCCAGACCATAGCGCTCTTCATCCCAGTGTATGCTGCGTATCAGCGATTGCATGGCATGCGAAGTCTTATCGAGATTGCCTTCTTCAACCCACACCTGTAGCAGCGCCTCTTTGCCAGACTTCAAACGAATGGTTTGCTCTTCACACACCAAACGCCCTGCTACCAAAGCAAATAGGTAGGAAGGTTTGCTGAACGGATCTTCCCATAAGGCGTAATGACGTCCATCACCAATATCGCCCTGCTCGACCAAGTTGCCATTGGATAGCAAGACCGGATATTTTTTCTTATCCGCGCGCAGCATCACGCGATATTTGGCCATCACATCGGGACGATCAGGAAAGAAAGTGATTTTGCGAAAACCCTCTGCTTCGCATTGCGTGAAAAAATTATCGTTTGAAACATAGAGACCCATCAACGAAGTATTCGTGTCGGGGCGTATCAGCGTTTCAATTTCCAAAGTCACTTCATCGGGTGCATTCGGAATAATTAATTTTCCATGCTCGAGACGGTAGTGCCGCTTGGTTAAGGTCTTGCCATTCATACGCAAGGCGACTAATTCCACCTCATCGCCATGCAATATCAAATCGCTGTCTTTACTTGCAGGATTACGCTGATGAACGCTGCGCGCAGCAACGCGGGTGGCTTTGGGATCAAGATCAAAACCCATATCAAGGCTTTGCACCCAATACGCTGGCTGAGTGTAGTTATCACGAAGGACGATGGTTGCTGTATCTGTACGCATGTCAAACAGTAAGTAAAATAAGGGGGCTGATGCAAAATTGCATGCAAAAACGCATTTTACCAAGCTAGGGAGAGGTTCGAGGTTATCGGCGATGAAAGGCCGAATGATTTGACAGACTGCTCAATAAGCGAAAAGAATAAAAAAACAACTTCAAGTTACGTAAGCGACCGATGCCCAGGTAATCAAAGCCAGCAGCAGCACCGCCACTACCAGCACAATCAACAACTTGCCAAACTTTGGAGTCTGATCCGAGATCACCGGCTGTTCTTCCGGATGATTCATAGGATTATCGTCAAAGTCTGGCAAGTTATTCATGGCTGAAATTTATGGCAAAAGAATGGTTGAGCCGGTCGTTTTACGCGACTCCAAATCACGATGCGCTTGTTGCGCATCTTTGAGTGCATAGCGCTGATTGATTTCAATTTTCACTTTACCGCTTTCAACCATACGGAACAAATCAGCAGCCATTGCTTCCAAATCGCTACGCTGTGCCGCATAGTTAAACAATGATGGGCGGGTCAAGAATAACGATCCGCGCGAAGCCAATTCATTTAATGAAAACGGTGGCACCGGACCCGATGCTGAACCATAGCTCACCATCATACCCAACGGTGCCAAGCAATCTAATGACTGAGTAAAGGTGTCGTTACCGATTGAATCATAAACAACAGGAACGCCTTTGCCGCCGGTAATTTCTTTTACGCGCTCGACAAAATTTTCTGTGTTGTAGTTGATGGTGTGAGTACAGCCATGGGCTTTGGCTAATGCAGCTTTTTCATCACTGCCCACGGTACCTATGATTGTTACGCCTAATGCTTTGGCCCACTGACATGCGATCAAACCAACGCCGCCTGCGGCTGCATGAAACAAAATCGTCTCACCACCTTTGAGCGGGAAAGTGCGATTAAACAAATATTGAACAGTAAGGCCTTGCAGCATCATGGCAGCGGCTGTTTCAAAGCTAATCGCATCAGGTAATTTAACTAAACCAGCAGCTGGCATTACTCGCAAATCAGCATACGATCCTGGCGGGCGGGCGGCATAGGCAACACGATCGCCCGCTTTAACATGCTTAACATCGGGGCCCACCGCTTCAACAACGCCAGCACCCTCCATACCTAAACCAGTGGGCAACGGTAACGGATATAGGCCGGTACGGAAGTACACGTCAATGTAATTTAGTCCAATTGCATGTTGACGCACACGCGCCTCGCCTGCACCCGGCTCACCTACTTCAACATCAACATACTCCATGACCTCGGGGCCACCAGTCGTAAAACATTGAATTGCTTTTGCCATGATTATTCCTAATAAAATAAGAGTGAGACTAACTTCAAAACCGTTTATTCAATACTAAAAACTAAAAGCCAAAATTTTAACCTGCGCGCGACAAAAGAAATCAGAACGTACCTGGGAACGCGCCACCATCAAGCAAAATATTT
>CAINAY010000473.1 GCA_903846425.1 uncultured Noviherbaspirillum sp. | reverse complement strand
GAGAACACTTTGAACTCAACGTCTTTCATTACGTCAGTCAATTCAGTGAATTCAAGTTTTACGCGCATGTCGGGCTTATCGGAGCCATACATGGCCATCGCCGTCGCAAAATTCATGACAGGGAAAGGATTTGGCAATTCCACATTTAAGGTATTTTTAAATACCTTACGAATCATGCCTTCGAACAGATCACGGATTTCTTGTTCTGTCATGAACGATGTTTCGCAATCGATCTGAGTGAATTCAGGTTGACGATCCGCACGCAAATCTTCATCGCGGAAGCATTTGGTGATTTGATAGTAGCGATCAAAGTTAGCCACCATTAGCAGCTGCTTAAATAGCTGGGGCGATTGTGGCAATGCAAAGAAGTGGCCTGCATTCACTCGTGAGGGCACCAGATAATCGCGCGCGCCTTCGGGTGTTGATTTAGTCAGCATCGGTGTTTCAATATCGATGAAGCCATTCTCATCTAAAAATTTGCGCACTTCCATCGAGACTTTGTAGCGCAACATGAGGTTGTGCTGCATCTGTGGGCGGCGCAAATCCAATACGCGATGGGTTAACCGTGTGGTCTCTGACAGATTGTCATCATCCAGCTGGAACGGTGGGGTCACCGAAGGATTCAGCACTTCAAGCTCGTGACACAAGACTTCAATTTTTCCAGACTTCAGACCGGTATTTTCTGTGCCCGCAGGACGCGCACGCACTAAACCAGTAATGCGCAAACAAAATTCATTGCGAACAGACTCAGCACTTTTAAACATCTCAGCACGATCAGGATCACACACCACTTGCACCAAACCTTCGCGATCGCGCAGATCGATAAAAATCACTCCACCGTGATCACGACGACGGTGTACCCAGCCACACAGGCTAACCGTTTGACCCATTTGCGCCTCAGTCGTTAGGCCGCAGTAATTTGTACGCATTGACATAGTGTTCAGTCTCAGTTTCGTTTTTACTAGAATTAATAAATCTCGCGACAGCTCAGTGATCAGAGGGCTTAGCGGGTGTAATTGTTTGATCCGGCTTCTTATTGGCGCCGGGAGCGACAACGCCCATAGACACAATATATTTCAGTGCTTCATCCACGCTCATAGCAAGCTCGATCGAATCTTCGCGCTTAAGCATGAGAAAAAAACCTGAGGTTGGGTTAGGCGTAGTGGGTACATAGACGCTGATGTAATCACCCATCAGGTGGTTCTTCACATCACCACCCGGCACACCGGTCTGAAATGCAATCGTCCATGAACCTTCGCGCGGATATTGGATCAGCACTGCTTTTCGAAATGCATTGCCTGATGATGAAAGCAAGGTATCGGATACTTGCTTAACGCTGGAATAAATAGAATTAACCACCGGGATGCGCTGCAACAGCCATTCCCACAAATTGAGTAACCGCGTACCAATGAAATTTTGTGTCACCAAACCCGTAACAAAAATAATCACCAAGGTCAATATCGTGCCAATGCCCGGTAAATTAAAACCAAATAATGATTCGGGCCTGAGCGAGGGCGGCAACAGCAGCAGTGATTGATCAAGCGTGCCTATGATGAGATTTAGCACCCACAGCGTAATAGCCAGAGGCACCAGCACCAACAAGCCGGTAATAAAGTATTTACGCATGAGTGCAATCATCAGCTAGCCGTGGGTGTTGAAGGTTTGGAGTCAGTACTTGTCGTTGTCGTCGTAGTCGATGCGGATGCAGGTGCTGAATCAGACTTGGCGCTAGTCGACGTAGTCGTAGTTTCGGCATTGGTTGTAGTCCCACCTTCAGACTTCTCAGACTTTGCCTTGCCATCACCGGGACCATTACGGAAGTCGGTCACATACCAGCCGCTACCTTTGAGCTGGAAACCCGCCGCGGTCAGTTGTTTTTTAAATTCAGGCTTGCCGCATGATTCGCATTCCGTCAGTGGAGCATCCGAGATTTTTTGCAGCACATCCCGAGCGTATCCGCAGGCTTCACATCGATAAGCATAGATAGGCATCGTGACTCTCTTAAGGCGAAAATTTTGAAAACCTTGAATTATAAAGGGTTTTCACATAAATCCTGCAGCCATTCAGACCTAGGTAAGGCCCGTCATTTGCCTGAGGAGAGTCGCCCCACCTGGGGTAGCAGCGAACCTGCGATCATGCCCAAGAATGCGACCAACAGGCCCACGAATTGGGGAGGCCAGATCGAATCACCACCAACCACCTCCATTAGTAGCCAAGATGCCAATCCGCCAATGACCGAGGTCAGCGCACCCTGGGTGGTAGCGCGTTTCCAGTACATACCCATCACCAGCGGTATGAAAGCTCCGACCAACGGCACTTTGTAGGAATTGCCGACCATTTCATAAATCGACATGCCTTGTGAAAGCAAAGCAAACGTTGTCACAACAATAGTGAAACACACGACCACGATGCGCGTTGTTAGCAATAGCTGCTGATCGTTCATAGGAAACATCTCGCGAATGATGTTTTCCGTGAGCGTGATGCTAGGCGCCAGCAAGGTGCCACTGGCGGTCGACATGATCGCGGACAACAGCGCACCAAAAAACAATATTTGCGCGAGAATAGGTGTGTGCTCGAGTATTAGTCGCGGCAAAATCAACTGCGAATCTTCAACAATGAGCGTCGTAAATAACGCTGGATCAATAATCTGCGCCGCATAAACCAGAAACATGGGTATGAAGGCTAGAAAAAAATACAAAGAGCCACCAATCACGGCGCCCGCCACCGCCACATTTTCAGAGCGAGCAGACATCACTCGCTGAAACACGTCTTGCTGCGGTATAGAACCCAGCATGATAGTAACGCCCATACCCACAAAACCCAGCCATGCTGCAAGCGTAGGCTCGGGAAAGAAGCGCAACTTACCTGCATCGCTGGCGTGCTGAATTACGACCTGCGCACCACCCGCATCACCAGCGATATCCCAAGCGATGTACACCATACCGATGACAATCAGAGACATTTGAAATGCATCCGTCAACGCCACCGACCACATACCACCGAATAGCGTATAAACCAAAACAATGGCAGCGCCAATGATCATCCCCGTCGATATGGATATGGCTCCATTGGTCAGCACACTAAACACTAAGCCCAACGCTGTAATTTGTGCTGATACCCAACCCAAATAGGAAATCACTATACATAGGGATACGATGACTTCAACAGGACGGTTATAACGCTGCTTGAAATAGTCACCAATCGTTAAGAGATTGAGCCGATACAGTTTGCGGGCAAAAAATAAACCCACAAAAATTAAACACAGTGAAGCGCCAAAAGGATCTTCTACCGTACCACTCAATCCATGCTCTGCAAATCGTGCCGGTATACCGAGTACTGTTTCAGAACCAAACCAAGTCGCAAACACCGTCGCGATTACCACCGGCAAAGGCAATGACCGACCGGCATTAGCATAGTCAGACGAATTTTTTACGCGGGTAGCTGCATATAGCCCCAGACTGACCGATACCAACAAATAAAGCCCAACAAAAATAAGCAAAGTATTCATAAGAGAACCTTCGGCCGTGCGATGTAGTTGGTCGAAAAATGTGGCGATTATAGCGTTTGAGCGGTGCTATGCCGTCGGGTTGAACACGATATTAAAGGCTCTCATGCCAACGCAGAAAAATTTGCACAACGATAATCCCCGCTATAAGTCCTCCACCAAAGTACATAGCGACGCTCAACAAACGATTCGTGCGCCTTTGTTCTGCAATGAGATGTTGAAGCAAGCGATGAGTATCAGTCTCTTGGGGCTCCGCCTTGGCGAGCAGCGCCTGCTGAAGTAAGCGCGGCAGCTGCGGAAAAATTTGCGCGTAGTGCGGCGCCTCGAGTTTGAGTCTATCAATCAATCCACGCCAACCGACTTGCTCGTTAATCCACTTTTCTAATGCAGGCTTCGCGGTCGACCACAGATCAAGCTCAGGATCCAGCTGCCGACCCAAGCCTTCAATATTCAGCAGAGTTTTTTGTAGCAGCACGAGTTGTGGCTGCACTTCAATATTGAAACGACGCGAAGTTTGAAATAATCGCAACAATACTTGGCCAAACGAGATCTCTGCTAGGGGCCGATCAAAGATAGGTTCGCAGCAAGCGCGCACAGCTGCTTCCAGTTCATCAACTCGCGTATCTTTAGGCGCCCAACCGGATTCAATATGCGCTTGAGCGACGCGCTTGTAATCGCGACGGAAAAAAGCAATGAAATTTTGTGACAAATAATCTTTGTCGTAGTCCGTCAAGGTGCCTACGATACCAAAATCAAGTGCAATGTAACGACCAAAACTCTCAGGCGCAATCGACACCAAAATATTCCCGGGATGCATATCCGCATGGAAGAAACCATCGCGGAACACTTGAGTGAAAAAAATCTCCACCCCTTCACGCGACAGTTTTTTTAAATCGACGCCCGCTTCAATAAGTTTTTGCGTTTGTGAAATCGGTATGCCATGCATGCGCTCCATAACAATCACCGATTGGGAACAATAGTCCCAATGCATTTCCGGAACAAGCAATAAATTTGAGTTAGCAAAATTTCTGCGTAGCTGACTACCATTCGCAGCCTCACGCATGAGATCCAACTCATCGTGTAAATGTTTATCAAATTCAGCCACCACTTCACGCGGCTTCAGCCGACGCCCATCTACCGACCAGCGCTCTACCCAACTAGCAACGATATGCATGAGTGCGATGTCATTTTCAATCGCCTTATGCACGCCAGGTCGCAACACTTTGACCGCCACCTCAGCGCCATTTTTCAAGGTGGCAAAATGCACTTGCGCCACTGAAGCAGAAGCTACAGGTTCGCGGGTGAAGCTGGCAAATAATTTATCCGGATGCTCGCCAAGCGAACGAATGATTTCATCAATCGCCAGATCAGAAGAAAAAGGTGGTACACGATCCTGCAACAGCGCCAACTGATCGGCAATATCTGCGGGCATGAGATCGCGCCGCGTTGATAGCACTTGACCGAATTTTACAAAAATAGGACCTAATTCTTCGAGCGCGCGACGCAGACGCTCTCCGCGCGGCGCACTGATATCGCGCCAGAAAAACAAAGCAGACAAAAATCGCCAATGCGGTGGAAGCTTGGCCCCAACTAATATGATTTCATCTAAGCCGTAGCGCAGCGCGACTTGAACAATCTTAAACACGCGTGACAGGCGATTCATGCTTGACCACCTACACTCTGCTTTTCTATCGAGGCAATGCGTTTAGCGAGTCGTTCTACATCATCACGAATGATCGCGACATCTGAAGCAAATTTCTCACCCGCTTGGCGATACAACAGTGTCGGATTTTCTTCCAGCAGATATTCAGCCATGTTTTCGAGAAGTTTTCGACCACCCAATTTGGCTTGTGAAAGCGTCGTGCGAGCTGCTTGCGTAATACGTACGGCAGCGATATCACCCACAAAAGGAGTGAGATCTTCTTCTGGCTCCCAATGTAATTCATTGGCTATCTCTGAAATAGTGCGCGCAAAATCTGCATCACCGCTGATAGTGACATATGAAAATGCTTTTTCCATGTTCACCATCACCTGCAGCAAATCCGCTGGCTTGATGCGTATCGTGACATTCGGTTCAGCGGTCTCAGCAAGCTGAAATAAACCATCCGCCGCCACTGCCAATTTTAATTGAATAGCACCTACCTCAAGACATGCCACCCCACCTGAGTGGGTACGCAACTTATGGCACAACATCGGCTGGCGAACTAGCAGATGATTAATAACGGCGATGATGGGACTTTCCAAGCTTGTCATGACAATATTTATTATCGTTGTGGTCTAACGCATGGTTGCGCTAGACACTATGCACACAGCACGGAATTTTAAAGTTTCACACCTACGTGAAGCGCTGCGACACCCGCAGTTAAATTGAAATAGTCGACCTGATCGAAACCGACTTCTTGCATCATGCCTTTTAATGTTTCCTGATCAGGATGCATGCGTATTGATTCCGCCAGATAGCGATAACTGTCCGCGTCATTCGCTATTTTTTGACCTAACCACGGCAGCACCTTAAACGAATACACGTCATACGGCTTTTGCAGTGGTGAGGCGACTTTAGAAAATTCGAGCACCAGCAATTTGCCGCCTGGCTTCAACACTCGACGCATCTCAGATAAAGCCTGGTCTTTGTGCG
>CAINAY010000472.1 GCA_903846425.1 uncultured Noviherbaspirillum sp. | reverse complement strand
GATGGTAGGTGATGGAATTAATGATGCCGCTGTGTTGCGCGCTGCCGATGTCTCATTTGCTATGGGCTCGGGAGCGGCATTAGCGCAGTCGCATGCTGATGCTGTGTTGTTATCTGCCAGTCTCTCATCGTTGATCGATGCGGCAGAAGCCGCAACGGCGTGCATGAAGGTGATACGTCAAAACTTAGCATGGGCCACCATCTACAATCTGGTGGCTATCCCCGCGGCTGCATTCGGTTTGCTGGTGCCATGGATGGCGGGATTAGGTATGTCGTTGAGTTCGGCGGGCGTGGTGCTGAATGCGCTGCGCCTTGAGCGGCTGCCACTCCTTGCACTACGCCGTTCACATTCTTTGCAAAAGGCTGGTTAATGGAAGCCCTGTACTTGTTGATTCCCTTGTCCGTCGTCGTTGTCTTTGCGGCGCTGTGGGTATTTTTTCGCGCCATGGACGGCGGTCAGTTCGATGACCTCGAAGGTCCTGGCATGCGAATACTGCAAGATGACGACAGAGCCCAGCCCGAGACTGATGAGTCAAAAGGGCATATCAAGAAATAACTTAAGGCAAGCTCCCCTCCCATCTGGTCAAATTTGACTCAAGTCAAGGAAATTTGCCCAATTGAAACGTAACCTTCAGGCATCTTCGTCAGATACCAGAGGGAGTCTTTGTGGACACAGCACTGAACTACAACTACAAGGTCGTCAAGCAATTTGCCGTTGCGACCGTAGTGTGGGGGGTGGTGGGTATGTTAGTGGGGGTGATCATCGCCGCCCAACTCGCATGGCCAGCACTAAATTTTGATACCGCTTGGTTGACGTATGGTCGCTTACGGCCCTTACACACTAACGCGGTGATTTTTGCCTTTGGTGGATCGGCGTTGTTTGCGACGTCTTACTACGTGGTGCAACGAACCAGTCAGGTGCGTCTATTTTCGGATGCGTTGGCCTCGTTCACCTTTTGGGGCTGGCAACTGGTTATTGTGGCTGCCGCGATTACTCTTCCTCTCGGCATCACCAGCGGCAAGGAATACGCAGAACTCGAATGGCCGATTGATATTTTGATCGCGCTGGTGTGGGTTTCGTATGCGGTGGTGTTCTTTGGCACGCTGTGGAAGCGAAAGACATCCCATATTTATGTAGCTAACTGGTTTTATGGCGCCTTCATTTTGACGGTCGCCATTTTGCATATTGTGAATTCGGCAGCGATGCCGGCCACAATGACGAAATCATACTCAGCCTACACTGGCGTACAAGATGCCATGATCCAGTGGTGGTATGGTCACAATGCGGTTGGCTTTTTCCTCACCGCAGGCTTCTTGGGCATGATGTATTACTTCATTCCTAAACAAGCTGAGCGTCCCGTATTTTCGTATCGCCTATCTATCGTTCACTTTTGGGCCTTGATCTTTACCTATATGTGGGCAGGCCCGCACCATCTGCATTACACCGCGTTGCCTGATTGGGCGCAGTCGCTCGGTATGGTGTTTTCGTTGATTTTATTAGCGCCTAGCTGGGGCGGCATGATCAACGGCATCATGACTCTCTCGGGCGCATGGCATAAATTGCGTGATGACCCCATATTAAAATTCCTGGTGGTTTCCTTGTCCTTCTACGGCATGTCGACCTTCGAAGGTCCGATGATGTCGATCAAAACAGTCAACGCGTTGTCGCACTACACCGATTGGACTGTAGGCCATGTTCACTCCGGTGCGCTTGGGTGGGTTGGTCTCGTGTCTATGGGTTCTATCTATTATTTGCTGCCGCGTTTATCGGGCAAAACAGAAATGTGGAGCAAACGACTGATCGAAGTGCACTTCTGGGTGGCGACGATCGGCATCGTGTTGTACATCGCTTCGATGTGGATTGCCGGTGTGATGCAAGGATTGATGTGGCGTGCTGTAAATACCGATGGCACGTTGACCTATACCTTTGTTGAAAGTGTTAAGGCGACATTCCCTTACTACGTCGTACGTCTATCAGGCGGCCTCTTATATTTGGCTGGCATGCTGATCATGGCCTACAACACTTACAAGACAGTCATTGACAGTAAGCCGGTAGACACCCGTATACCTGCGCTGACTGGCGCTCACGCTTGAGTAAAGGAGAGAACAATGAAATTTACTCATGATCAAATTGAACGCAAACCCTGGCTGCTGATAGTGCTGGTGATTTTGGTGGTTAGCATTGGTGGATTGGTTGAAATTGTTCCGCTGTTCTTCCAGAAATCAACCACCGAACCGGTAGCGGGTTTGACGGTTTATAGTCCGCTGCGCTTAGCAGGTCGCGATGTTTATATACGTGAAGGTTGCTACAACTGTCACTCACAGATGATTCGTCCTTTCCGTGCAGAGACCGAGCGCTATGGACATTATTCTGTGGCCGGTGAATTTGTTTACGACCGTCCATTTCAGTGGGGATCGAAACGTACCGGTCCAGATCTGGCTAGAGTTGGTGGTCGTTACAGCGATGACTGGCATCGCACGCATTTAAATAATCCGCGTGACTTAGTGCCTGAATCGAATATGCCTGCCTATCCTTGGTTGGCAACATCGACCTTGGATCCGCAATCGGTGGTTTCACATTTAAAAGCACTCAAGCGCTTAGGTGATCCGTATACCGATGAACAAATTGCGGCTGCGCAAAAAGAGTTAGAAGGAAAAACAGAGCAGGATGCGCTAGTGGCTTATCTGCAGGGTCTGGGCATACACATCAAGGCACGGAGATAAACATGGACTTCATTCAATGGGTATCTGATGCTCGCAGTGTCGTTACGCTGATTTGCATGAGCACCTTTATAGGCATCGTGATTTGGGCATATAGCTCGGCACGCAAGCAGGATTTTGATGAGGCAGCGATGCTGCCTTTTGCCGATGACGAATCACTTAATGCCAAAGCGCAGGAGCCACATCATGGCTGATTTTACGAGCGGATTCTGGGGAATCTACATTACGGTATTGACGATTGTTTCCGTGTTTGGATGTGCCTGGTTGTTGTGGTCGCAATCGACCATCAAAACAGTCGTGTCGAAAGATGGTCACGTTGAAACCACTGGACACTCGTGGGACGAAGGTCTGGAAGAATTAAACAATCCTATGCCGCGCTGGTGGATGTGGCTGTTTTATATCACCATCGTGTTTGGTTTAGCCTATCTCTATCTGTATCCGGGCTTAGGTACGTATGCAGGTAAACTAGGTTGGGCATCCCAAGGTCAGTACGAGGATGAATTAAAACTCGCTGATGAAGAGTATGGACCGCTGTTTGCCAAGTATCAGCAAGTAGATATCAAGGCACTCGCCGCTGATCCCCAAGCGCATGCGATTGGAGAGCGTTTGTTCTTGACGTACTGTGCTCAATGTCATGGTTCCGATGCGCGCGGTAACAAAGGCTATCCGAATTTGACTGATAGGGATTGGCTACATGGTGGTGAACCTGATGCGATCAAGACGACACTTCTAAAAGGCCGCAACGGCGCCATGCCACCTATGGGTGCTGCAGTAGGAACTGAGAAAGACATAGAAAATGTAGCGCACTATGTTCTCTCGTTATCCGATTCAGCAGCTGATCCCATTAAGGCAGCTAT
>CAINAY010000471.1 GCA_903846425.1 uncultured Noviherbaspirillum sp. | reverse complement strand
GTTGACGGCACGTTTGGACGTGGCGGGCACAGCCGCCGCATTCTTGAGCGACTGTCGACGAAAGGTCGCTTGATTGCATTCGACAAAGATCCGCAAGCCGTCGCGGTAGCGCAAAAGTTAGCGCAAGAAGATAGTCGATTTGTGATTGTGCACGACAGCTTTGCGACGCTGGACGTGCAGCTTGCTGCATTGAAGATCGAAAAGATTGATGGAGTGTTACTTGATCTGGGTGTGTCTTCACCTCAGGTTGATGAAGCAGAGCGTGGTTTTAGTTTTCGTGCGGATGGTCCACTCGATATGCGCATGGATACCACGCGTGGCATGGCGGCGTCTGAATGGCTGGCAACAGCGACTCAGGAAAACCTGGAGAAAGTGATTCGCGACTATGGGGAAGAACGGTTTGCTTTTCAGATTGCAAAGGCGATTGTTGCTCGCCGGGCAGTCGAGCCACTCGTCAGCACGAGAGACTTTGCAGCACTCGTGGCTAGCGCCGTCAAGACCCGTGAAAAAGGGAAAGACCCGGCCACCCGGACTTTTCAGGCTGTACGGATATTCATCAATCAGGAACTTGAAGAACTGGAAGCAGGTTTGAATCAGGCATACGAACGTCTCGCACCGTTCGGGAGATTGGTGGTGATAAGTTTTCATTCACTTGAAGATCGTATTGTTAAACGGTTCATGGCGGACAAGGCCAACGTACCGCAGCCTCATCGTCGCTTGCCAGTTCGTGCCGTTGATTTGCCATCACCGCTTATGAAATTACTCGGCCGCGTCAAACCTTCAGAAGAAGAGATTACTGCCAATCCCCGATCACGTTCAGCCGTCATGCGCTGCGCTATGCGCTTAGCACTCGGGGGCGCTCATGAGTAATCGTGCCATCTTATCGTTGGTTAGTTTGCTGATGGTCTGCGCGCTCTTATTGGTGAACTCGCAGTTTCAGGCGCGTCGATTGTTTATTGAGCTTGAGCGTTCACAACTTCGTCAAAAAGAATTAGAGACCGAATGGTCGCAGCTGCAGTTAGATCAATCCATGCTCGCCAAACATGCGCGTGTAGATACCTTAGCGCGTACATCACTAGGTATGTCATCACCTGGCGCAGGTAAAACACAGTACCTGACCGCGGGAGCCAAATAGTGCGAGCGCCCAGCAGAAAAGCAGCAGCTCGTGGAGTCGCATTTGCGGCTAGTCCGGTACTGGCTGTGCGTTTACCTGCTTGGCGTTCACGCGTTGCGCTGTTTTTGTTATTCGCTGCATTTGTCGCGCTTGCTGCGCGTGCTTTTTGGTTGCAAGCCGTATCGACTGAGTTCTTGCAGAAAAAAGGCGCATCGCGATACGCACGCACTTTGGATTTACCCGCAGTACGAGGAAAAATTCTCGATCGAAATGGCGAAGTGATGGCGACCTCGCTTCCAGTTAAAGCGATTTGGGCTGTGCCGGATAGCGTCAATTCGTCGCCTGAAAAACACCAGCGTTTAGCACAGCTATTAGATATTAGTTCGCAAGAGCTGAAGAAAAAACTCGAGTCCGATTCAAATTTTGTTTATCTCAAACGGCAAGTTGAAATTGAAGCCGTTGATCAGGTACTCGCACTTGACATTCCGGGCATACATACCAAACCTGAATACAAACGCTTTTATCCCGCTGGCCAAGTAGCGGCGCACGTACTCGGTTTTACCAGTGTCGAAGATAAAGGTCAGGAAGGTATGGAGCTGGCTCAACAATCGACGTTGGGCGGTATCACAGGTAGTCGTCGCGTCATTCGCGACAATTTGGGTCGTGTAGTAGACGATATTGCGTTACTGCGTGAACCTCAGGATGGGCGTGATCTCACCTTATCCATAGACAGCAAAATCCAATACATCGCATTTACTCATCTTCAGCAAGCGATTGAAAAAAATAAAGCGAAAGCAGGTGGCATCGTTGTGTTGGATGTCAAAACAGGTGAGGTACTCGCACTAGCGAATATGCCTACCTACAATCCCAATAGCCGAGTTGGATTGACCGGTGCGCAATTGCGTAATCGTGTATTTACCGATACCTATGAGCCGGGTTCTACGCTGAAACCTTTTACGGTCGCGCTGGCATTAGAAAAAGGTCTCGTCACGCCCAATTCGATTTTAGATACACCCAACAAATTGACTATCGGTCCTTCGACTATCGGTGACTCGCATCCGCATGCAGCTGCATTGTCGGTGTCACAAATTATTCAGCAATCATCAAATGTCGGTACGGTTCGGATGGCGCAAAAGCTCGAGCCACGTCAGATGTGGGACATGTTTAGTGCGGTTGGTTTTGGGCAGCCGCCGCGAGTTGGTTTTCCTGGTGCTGTCGCCGGTCGTATGCGTCCCTACAAAACCTGGCGTCCGATCGAACAAGCCACC
>CAINAY010000470.1 GCA_903846425.1 uncultured Noviherbaspirillum sp. | reverse complement strand
TCTCAATACCAGTAAGCCCAATACTCCTATGGGTAACTACCTGCGTTGCCACTGGCATCCGGTAGCCCTCTCAGAAGAAGTTGCAAATCCAGACTGTGCGCCCATCCGCCTTAAGGTAATGGGTGAAGATCTATTGCTCTTTCGCGACAGTAAGGGCAATACCGGATTAATTGAGCCATTCTGTGCACATCGAGGTGCAGACTTATTCTTTGGCAGAAACGAAGAATGTGGAATTCGTTGCATCTATCATGGGTGGAAATACGACATACACGGTAACTGTATTGATATGCCCAACGTTCCCAAGGATGCTGCCTATCACGGCAAAATAAAGATTAAAGCCTATCCGACCCAAGAGTTTGCAGATATGGTGTGGGCTTATATGGGGCCTCCTGATATTCAGCCATTTGAAGTTCCTCAACTAGAGGCTGGTTTAGTACCGCCAAGTCATCGCTATGTCACAAAACGATTAGTTGAATGCAATTGGACGCATTCTATGGAAGGCGCACTTGATACTGCGCATTTTTCTTTCTTACATATGCCAGCGCCTGCGTTTCGAAAGGATGACAGTTCAAATATTGCCGCAGACGAAAGTCGTATTCGTTGGTTAAGAAATGATCCTGCACCTCGCTTCAAGATCATTGACCATGAAGTTGGATTTTTGATTGGTGGCGCTAGAAATGCTGATCCTGGTGATCACTATTGGCGCCTTACGCAATACATGCTTCCAACTCACTCTATTACACCATCAGCGATGCCCAATGAAACTTACTACGGATACTCATGGGTGCCAATCGACGATCATAGTTGCTGGATGTATGTTTATGCCTGGCATCCAGACCAAGCAATATCGGATGAAGAGAGAAAGAAATACATCAAGGGTGGCTACGGTCAATTTGCTGAATTAGGTCCTGGCTATGTGCCACTTCGTAATCGCAGTAATTCCTATCTAATGAGTCGTGAAGAACAAAAAACTATTTCATTTACAGGAATACGAGGAATTGCTGAACAAGACCAGATGGCTCAAGAAAGTCAGGGGTATATGATTGATCGTACTAAAGAAAATTTATCGCCCACCGATGTTGGAATTATTCGGTTTAGGAAGTTATTACTCCAAGAAGCCAAAGCTTTTGCTGCTGGCAAAAAGCCTGATTCACCTCATAAAGCGAAAGATTACTGTGTACGTGGTGGAGGGGCTCATACGAAATCAAGTTTGGCTCTAGAGCAGGTTATGGAAGAACGTTTTGGTTCAATTACTGGAAAGGTTGATTATGCAAACTACTAATTTTTTTCGTTTTTTAGGTATTAGTTTAATAACTTTGTTTTTTAGCTTTAATCTAAATGCACAGACTTATCCTAATAAGCCCATTACTGTAATCGTTCCTTTTTCAGCTGGTAGCGCAAGTGACGTCGTTACACGTGTACTGCTTGAAAAGGTAAGCAGCAATACGAATACTCGCTTCATATTTGATAATAGACCTGCCGCCGGAGGAAATGTTGGGACCGCTGCGGTTGTTAAAGCTGAACCTGATGGTTACACCATTGGTCTAAGTACTTCAGGTCCACTAGCCGTGAATAAGATATTGAACCCAGATCTTGGTTATGATCCTGAGCGTGATTTGCAACCAATTGCACTTTTTGCAATATTACCGAACATCATTGTCGTTAGCTCAACGCTGAATATTAACAATCTATCCCAGCTAAATGACTATATTCGTAAGACACCTGATGTAGGCTATGGATCTGTCGGTAATGGTAGCTCGCAGCATTTAGCGGGAGCTTACTACGAACAATTGCTTGGCGCAAAAATGCTTCATGTGCCTTATCGTGTAACCGCAAACATGGTGACCGATTTGGTCGCAGGCCGAGTTCCAATTAGCTTTCAATTGCTACCGAATGTATCTGGT
>CAINAY010000469.1 GCA_903846425.1 uncultured Noviherbaspirillum sp. | reverse complement strand
GCGTAAATGTGTCAGCCCTGCTGGCTAAAACTGGAGACAATGCTAGTGTCACTCAGCTACCAAATCCATCCACTTCTGAACCTACCGCCCCACCAACTTTATTGAGCGGATCGAAGGTCACCCCATCGCATAGAGTTTTCGTCAGTCCTTTGGCACGCCGCTTGGCTAAGCAACACGGTATAGACTTGAATACACTGATCGGCAGTGGCCCGAATGGTCGAATCGTGAAACGAGACATTGAGGCCGGTTCCGCAGTTGTGGTCTCTTCGCCCGTCATGGCCCAACCATCAACTGTTTCGCCATCGACCTTGGGTGACTACACCGAAGTTCCGCACAGTGGCATGAGGCGTACCATCGCTCGTCGATTGACCGAGAGTAAGTCCACCATCCCACACTTTTATCTTTCTGTGGACTGTCGCATGGACCGACTGATGTCACTGCGCAGTGAAATCAATACGGCTATGCCACGAAAAATTTCCGTCAATGATTTCATTGTGCGTGCTGTAGCTGTTGCTCTGCGTGAGGTACCACAAGCCAACGTAGGCTGGACAGAAAACGCAATGCGTCAGTACACGCAAGCAGATATTGCCATAGCTGTGTCTACTGATTTCGGTCTCATTACACCCATCGTGCGCGCCGCGGATCGCAAGTCGCTGTCGATGATTAGCCAAGAAATTGCCGATTTGGCTGAGCGTGCGCGCGCCTCGCAATTGCGTCCGGATGAATACCAAGGCGGCAGCTTTAGTGTGAGCAATCTGGGCATGTTTGGTGTGAGCGAATTCTCCGCAATCATCAATCCACCACAAGCTGCGATTCTTGCAGTCGGGATGACTCAGCAAGTTCCAGTGGTTGAGGATGGCGCAGTGAAGATTGCATCGGTCATGCGCTGTACGCTATCCGTGGATCACCGTGCAATCGACGGTGCACTGGCGGCGCAATGGTTGGCAGCGTTCAAGCGACTTCTGGAAAATCCACTGTCGATGTTGATCTGAGGACCAGATATGACACATCCTGTTTTTGATCTGGTCGTAATTGGCAGTGGACCAGGTGGCTATGTAGCAGCCATTCGAGCCGTGCAGTTGGGTATGAAAACCGCCATTGTCGAGAGGGCCGAATTGGGTGGTATTTGCCTCAACTGGGGCTGTATTCCGACTAAGGCGCTATTGCGTTGCGCTGATGTACTGCGCTTGACTAAGGATGCATCACATTTTGGTGTGAAAGTAACGGCATCGACGGCTGATGTACCCGCCATGGTCGCCCGTTCAAGAGCGGTTGCAGCGCAGTTGAACAAGGGTATCGATAGTTTGATGAAGAAGAATGGCATCACTGTTCTTAGTGGTCACGCTCGCTTGGAGGGTAAAGGATCGCTAAAAGTTACCGACAAGAGCGGGCGGGCAACTTTGGTCAGCGCCAAAAACATCATTCTTGCGACGGGGGCACGTGCACGGAATTTGCCTGGGCTTGATCCGGACGGCAAGACGATTTGGACTTATCGCGACGCGCTCAATCCCCCAAGCGTTCCGAAACGCATGGTGATCGTTGGGGCAGGTGCGATTGGTATTGAGTTTGCGAGCTTTTACCATGCCGTCGGCGTCGAGGTAATCGTGGTCGAAATGGCGGACCGTGTTTTGCCTTTGGAGGATATCGACATATCAACCCAGATGGCTTCAAGCCTGTCGCGTGATGGAATCACGCTACATACGGCAACGGCTGTACAAGGCGCTGTTCGGGAAGGCGCAGGGTGGCAACTTGATCTACAAGGGAAAACGACAAGTCGAGTTCAAGCAGACGTTGTACTGGTCGCAGCTGGCATCGTTGGCAACGTCGAAGACCTGGGCTTGGAGAAGACGGCCATCAAAATTGAAAAGACCCACATAGTGACCGATCAGTTCTGTCAAACGGAAGAGCCGGGCGTCTATGCCATCGGGGACGTGGCTGGTCCACCATGGCTGGCGCACAAGGCGAGCCACGAAGGAGTGATATGTGTCGAGCACATCGCCGGTCTGCATCCGCACCCTCTGGATTCTAAGCGCGTGGCGGCCTGCACATACAGCCATCCACAAGTCGCAAGCGTCGGTCTGACTGAATTGCAGGCGCGAGCTGATGGGCACAAGGTAAAGGTTGGCAAGTTTCCGTTTTTCGCCAATGGCAAGGCCATTGCTATGGGCGCCACGGCTGGATTTGTGAAAGTGGTGTTCGATGAAGAGAGTGGAGAGCTATTAGGCGCGCATATGCTGGGTGAAGAGGTAACTGAAATGATTCAGGGTTTCGCCATCGCTCAATCCCTAGAGGCGACTGAAGCTGAATTGATGGCCGCTATTTTTCCGCATCCGACTATGTCCGAGGCGATGCACGAAGCTGTGCTATCGGCGTACGGTCGCGCGCTGCACATCTGAAGCACTAACAACATTTCAAAACTAACGGAACAACCATGTACGACTTTGAAAATAGAACGCTCTTGCTGACCGGGGCGAACGGCGGTATCGGCCGCGAGGTTGCCGCATTGTTTTATGCGCACGGT
>CAINAY010000468.1 GCA_903846425.1 uncultured Noviherbaspirillum sp. | reverse complement strand
TTGGGCACCTTTTTCCAGACACCGACCCCAAATATTCAGGGGAGGATTCCCGGATTTTGCTTAGGGAGGCAGCCCACAGAGTAAGAGCGGTGGGTTATGAAATTGGTAACATCGATGCGACTATCATTGCCGAGGCACCGAAGATGGCTCTGCATATTCCCGCCATGATTAGTCATATCGCAGCAGACCTTGATTTGGATCCTGAACAGGTAAATATCAAGGCAAAAACCAATGAACGCCTGGGTTGGGAAGGGCGCCAAGAAGGTATCGGCGCTCAAGCGATAGTGCTCATTCACATCAAATGATAATAGTTCTCATCTAGCGAAAACATAAATTCGATTTATTTTGGCTATCGGCTACATTAAGAACCTCAATTTGAGATTTTGGTCTTACAGGGCCACAATCGCGACCTGAAAGCCCATACTTCGCAGTCGGTTTTCAGTCTCGGCCGTTTGCTTACTATCAAGTAGAAGGTCCTGGCGCCACGTTTTCCCCACCGAATTACTAAGGAGATACCTATGTCCAAACTGAAAGGTTCCAAGACGGAATCGAATCTGAAAGACGCTTTCTCAGGCGAATCTCAGGCTAATCGTCGTTATTTGTATTTCGCGAACAAGGCTGACATTGAAGGCCAAAATGATGTTGCAGCATTGTTCCGTTCGACCGCAGAAGGCGAAACAGGTCATGCGCACGGTCACCTCGAGTACCTCGAGCAAGTGGGTGATCCAGCAACCGGTATGCCTATCGGTTCGTCACGTCAAAACCTGATGGCAGCTGTTGCTGGCGAAACGCATGAGTACACGGATATGTACCCAGGCATGGCCAAAACAGCGCGTGAAGAAGGCTTTGATGAAATCGCTGACTGGTTTGAGACGCTGGCTAAGGCCGAGCGTTCACACGCTAATCGCTATCAAAAAGCTCTCGACGCACTGGTCGACTAAGTAATTAGCATCATTGTTAGATAGGGCGTCATGTTCAGTAGTTTGGGCATGATGCACTAAAAAACTGAACAAACCTCTCTGCTTGCCAGAGAGGTTTGTGTCAGGCAAAACTCACTCTTGCAGTGCAGAGCCTGACAACATCACATTTTTCTTCGAGAGATTCCACCATGGCACGTGAAGGTAATCTGGAAGCACCGACTCGGCATCCGCTGGATTGGGTCTCCAAAGAGTTTTATGACGAAGACGCTTTGAACGTTGAGCTTGAGCGCGTGTTCGATATTTGTCATGGTTGCAGGCGATGTGTGTCGTTATGCCAGTCGTTCCCCACGTTGTTCGATCTCGTTGATGAGTCCGAGACGATGGAAGTCGATGGCGTCGATAAAAAAGATTACATGAAGGTAGTTGATCAATGCTACCTGTGCGATCTGTGCTACATGACGAAATGCCCTTACACACCACCGCATGAATGGAATCTCGATTTCCCTCATTTGATGTTACGTGCAAAGGCTGTGAAATTTAAACAAGGCCATGTAACAGCGCGCGATAAATTTCTTTCTAATACAGACGGTCTCGGTAAATTTGCGGGCATACCGATTGTGACGCAGGCAGTGAATGCCGCGAACAAAATGCAAGCAACGCGAGGTTTGCTAGAAAATGTACTGGGCGTGGATAAAAAAGCCTGGCTGCCTGAATTTGCGAGTACTAAATTCCGCTCGGGTGCAAAAAAATCGCCCGACCATCCAGTTACGGCAGGTAAAAACACTCCCGGCAAAGTTGCGATCTACTCGACCTGCTACGTGAATTACAACGAGCCAGGCATTGGTCATGATTTGTTGGCGATTCTCGATCACAATCAAATTCCTTATGTGATGGTTGATAAGGAAGCATGCTGCGGTATGCCTAAGTTAGAGCAGGGTGATCTTGAAGGCGTCGCAGAAAAAAAAGCGATCAACATTCCTCATTTGGCGAAGTTGGCGCGCGAAGGCTATGCCATCTTGACGCCGATTCCTTCGTGCACGCTCATGTACAAACAAGAGTTACCACTCATGTTCCCTGATTGCGCAGATACACAATTAGTGAAACAAGCGATGTGGGATCCGTTTGAATATTTTGTGGCGCGTAACCGTGATGGTTT
>CAINAY010000467.1 GCA_903846425.1 uncultured Noviherbaspirillum sp. | reverse complement strand
CCATTGCCTACTTCACCAATCGTGGCACGGCACTCAACGTGAATACGACGAACTTCGCCGGAACGCAGACGAACCTGAGCGTAGATTCCTTCACGCGCCATCAACACGACACCAGCGCCGGCAGTACGTGCAATCTGAGCACCTTTACCTGGCAACATCTCTACGCAATGCATAGTGGCACCGACAGGGATATTACGAATTGGGAGACAGTTACCCGATTTGATCGGAGCTTCTGAACCACTCATCAGTTGATCGCCAACTGCCATGCCTTTGCTGGCAATGATGTAACGACGTTCGCCATCTGCATAGCAAAGCAATGCAATGTTCGCGCTACGGTTTGGATCATATTCAAGACGCTCGACTTTCGCAGGAATGCCATCTTTGTTGCGACGGAAATCAACGATGCGATAGTGTTGCTTATGACCACCACCCAAGTGACGGGTTGTAATGTGGCCGTTGTTGTTGCGGCCAGCTGACTTCGATTTCTTTTCAACCAAACCTGCAAATGGACGACCCTTGTGCAAATCAGGGTTGACCACTTTGACCATGCCACGACGGCCTGGCGAGGTTGGTTTTAACTTAACGAGTGCCATTATTTAGCCTCCTCGGTAAAGTTGATTTCTTGACCGGACTTTAAGCAAACAAATGCGCGGCGAGTATTGTTGCGACGGCCAGTAAAACGACCTGAACGCTTTGCTTTACCTGCGCGATTGGCAACTTGTACCGACTCGACTTGAACTTTGAAGAGCATCTCAACAGCTGCTTTGATTTCAAGCTTCGTTGCGTCCGGAGTCACAAGAAAAACCACTTGCTCATTTTTCTCCGCTACAAACGTAGCCTTCTCTGAAATCACAGGAGCTAACAACACCTTCATTAGGCGCTCTTCGCTATGTTTGATGACTGCGCTCATGCCAGCATCTCCTCAATCTTCGCCAGTGCAGGCTTAGTGATCAGCACTTTCTTAAAGAACACCAGCGACACTGGGTCGGCTTGATGCGGCTCGCAAATAAGGATGTTGGCCAAATTGCGTGACGCCAGCAACAGATTTTCATCCAAGTTATCAGTGATCACGAGGACGGAATCCAAACCCATTGTCTTTAGCTTCTGCGCTAACAATTTAGTTTTTGGCGCCTCAACAGAGAACTCTTCGATAACAGACAAACGACCATCGCGGGCCAACTGCGACAATATGGAGCAAACTCCAGCGCGGTACATTTTCTTGTTAACTTTGTGCGAGAAATTCTCTTCCGGCGAATTCGGGAATGCGCGACCGCCTCCACGCCAGATTGGTGATGACGACATACCAGCACGAGCGCGGCCCGTACCTTTTTGACGCCATGGTTTTTTGGTCGTGTGAGCAACTTCTTCACGATCTTTTTGCTTGCGATTACCGCTGCGAGCATTCGCCTGATAGGCGACCACGACTTGGTGAATCAGAGCTTCGTTATAGTCACGACCGAAAATTGTATCGGGCGCAGCAACATTAGACGACGCTTGACCTTGTGCATTCAGGAGCTTGAGTTCCATGTCTTAGGCTCCCTTCTTTGCTTTAGCTTTGACGGCTGGCATCAGTATGACCTGACCATTCTTTGCGCCAGGAACTGCGCCTTTGACGAGAATTAGTTGACGATCAGTATCGATACGTGCGATTTCTAAATTTTGCACTGTACGAGTGACATCACCCATATGACCTGTCATGCGCTTACCTGGGAAAACGCGACCTGGATCTTGTGCCATACCGATAGAACCCGGTACGTTATGTGAACGCGAGTTACCGTGAGTCTGACGACCAGAACGGAAGTTGTGGCGCTTAATGGTACCGGCATAGCCTTTACCAATCGTGACACCTTGTACGTCGACTTTTTGGCCAGCTTCGAACAGGCTCACAGCTATGGTGTCGCCGGGCTTAAACTCCGCCGCTTTAGCTGACTCCACACGAAATTCTTTG
>CAINAY010000466.1 GCA_903846425.1 uncultured Noviherbaspirillum sp. | reverse complement strand
TCAATCGAGTGCTCAGCATTCAAACGACGACGTGACATCAGCGTAGGTGCGTTGGCTTTGTTCTCAAGGATGAAGCTCTTCGCATACTCACCTGTCTGAATATCTTTCAGGCACTGACGCATCGCGACTTTTGATTCTTCTGTAATGATGCGCGGGCCAGTGACATACTCGCCGTACTCAGCATTGTTAGAGATCGAGTAATTCATGTTAGCTATACCGCCTTCATAAATCAGATCAACGATGAGCTTGAGTTCATGCAAGCACTCAAAGTAAGCCATCTCAGGAGCGTAGCCTGCTTCAACCAATGTTTCGTAACCCGCTTTGATCAGTTCAACCGTACCGCCGCACAGAACGACTTGTTCGCCGAACAAATCGGTTTCGGTTTCTTCGCGGAAGTTGGTTTCGATGATGCCAGCACGACCGCCGCCGTTTGCCATTGCATATGACAGTGCGATATCGCGAGCATGACCTGATTTGTCTTGATAGATCGCGACCAGATGAGGAACACCACCACCCTGTGTGTAGGTCGAGCGAACGGTATGGCCTGGAGCTTTAGGAGCGATCATGATGACATCCAGATCAGCGCGCGGCACAACTTGACCGTAGTGCACGTTAAAGCCGTGTGCAAATGCCAGCACAGCGCCTTGTTTAGCGTGCGGCGCGACGTTTTCGCTATACACCTGAGCGATGTTTTCATCGGGCAGCAAAATCATGATGACGTCTGCACCTTTAACAGCGTCATTGACTTCAGCGACTTTGAGGCCTGCTTTTTCTACCTTGGCCCATGATGAGCCGCCTTTGCGCAAGCCAACGGTGACTTTACATCCCGATTCCGACAAGTTCTGCGCATGCGCATGACCTTGTGAACCGTAGCCAATAATGGCGATGTTTTTACCTTTAATGAGGGAAAGGTCGCAATCTTTGTCGTAAAAAACTTTCATGATATTCCTGAAATTAAAAAGGTTAATAGTGATTGTTTTAGTTATGGGGCTATGCGCATCAGACTTTCAAGATGCGCTCACCACGTCCTATTCCTGAGCCGCCCGTTCGAACGGTCTCAAGAATGGCAGTGCGATCGATAGCATCAATGAAGGCATCGAGTTTTGATTTGTTACCTGTCAATTCGATGGTGTAGGTCTTTTCAGTCACATCGATGATACGACCACGGAAAATATCCGTGGTGCGCTTCATTTCTTCACGCTCTTTGCCAACGGCACGTACCTTGATGAGCATCAGCTCACGCTCGATATACGCGCCCTCGGTCAAATCAACTACCTTCACGATTTCGATGAGTCGATTCAGATGTTTGGTGATCTGTTCAATAACATCATCGGATCCGCTAGTCACTACGGTCATGCGTGACAAGGTAGGGTCTTCAGTCGGTGCTACGGTGAGTGTTTCAATGTTGTAGCCGCGTGCAGAAAAAAGACCCACTACGCGCGACAAAGCACCCGATTCGTTTTCTAGTAACGCAGAAATAATATGTCGCATTACAAGTCCTCCGAACCAAGCAACATCTCACTCAAGCCTTTACCTGCTTTCACCATAGGCCATACGTTTTCATCGCGGTCGGTGATGAAATTCATGAATACCAAACGATCTTTCATCGCAAAGGCTTCTTTCATCGACGATTCGACATCGCCCGGTTTGGTGATGGTCATGCCGACATGGCCAAAGGACTCGACGAGTTTGTCGAAATTAGGCAGGGAATCCATATACGATTCGGAGTAGCGTGAACCATAGTCAATCTGCTGCCACTGACGCACCATGCCGAGATAGCGGTTGTTGAGCAAAATGATTTTGGGTGTCAAGTGATACTGCTTACAAGTAGCTAATTCTTGTATACACATCTGTATCGATGCTTCACCCGTAACACACGCAACTTCGGCGCCCGGATTAGCCATTTGCACGCCCATCGCATAGGGCAAACCAACACCCATAGTGCCGAGGCCGCCTGAATTAATCCAGCGCCTAGGTTTATCAAAGCCGTAGTACTGCGCAGCCCACATCTGGTGCTGACCAACATCGGAGGTGATGAATGCATCACCCTTAGTGACTTCCCACAGTTTTTGTACCACTGCTTGGGGCTTGATCACTTCGGTCGAGGTTGGATACTTCAGGCACTCGCGCGAACGCCATTCAGTGATTTGCTTCCACCATGCGTCCAATGCTTTGGCATTCGGCTTGATCTCGGAGGCATCAATCTGCGAAAGAACTTCGATCAGTACGTCTTTGACGTTGCCAACGATAGGAATATCCACCTTAACGCGCTTCGAGATCGATGAAGGATCAATATCAATGTGAACGATTTTGCGTGGCACACTACCAAAGTGTTTAGGATTACCAATCACGCGATCATCAAAACGCGCGCCAATCGCAATCAGCACATCGCAATGCTGCATGGCCATGTTGGCTTCGTACGTGCCATGCATACCGAGCATGCCAACGAATTTATCGCTAGTCGAACGATAACCACCCAAGCCCATCAGCGTGTTGGTGCAGGGATAACCCAGTTTATCAACCAAGGTATTTAGCTCAGGCGCAGCGTTGGCAAGAATCACACCGCCACCGGTGTAAATCATAGGACGTTCAGCGCTAAGCAGCAGTTGAACGGCTTTACGAATTTGGCCTGAATGACCTTTATCCACGGGCTTGTATGAACGCATATCGAGTTCTTTGGGATACTCGAAGACCGCCTTGTGCATGGTGATGTCCTTCGGTATATCAACCAGCACTGGGCCAGGACGGCCTGTGGTGGCGATATAAAAGGCCTTTTTCATTACCATCGCCAAGTCTTTTACATCCTTGACGAGAAAATTATGTTTAACGCAGGGGCGTGTAATACCGACGGTGTCGCATTCCTGAAAGGCGTCCTGACCAATCGCATGGGTCGGTACCTGCCCCGAAATGACCACCATAGGAATCGAATCCATGTAGGCCGTTACCAAGCCGGTCACTGCGTTGGTTACTCCCGGACCGGAGGTCACGAGTGCAACGCCCACCTTATTGGAACTTCGAGAATACGCATCCGCTGCATGAATCGCCGCTTGCTCATGGCGAACCAATATATGCTGGAATTTATCCTGCTGGAAGATGGCGTCGTAAATGTACAGAACTGCGCCGCCGGGATAGCCGAACACATGTTCAACACCCTCTTCGGCTAGACAGCGCACGACAATGTCGGCACCGGTGATTTCAGAACTCATTGCTATGTCCTTTCAAGGTCCATTGGAAATTGAACGGATGCTCTCTCCTAGCAGCACGGTTAGCAGGGTTACGTTACGGGCATTCCTTTTTTGTGCGATCACGTCGATCCGTTATGCGTACAAAGACGCATTTCAAATCGGCGCTTAACGCGACTCGTTCAGCCTGAATTTGTAATACTGCCTTACATGCCTCACGCTTTTGGCGCGGGTTAGAGCAAACTGCTTTCACATCGAAAGAGCGCGAGTACACAAAGTGCATGTTGAGCAATCCGGCAACTCGCGCAAAAAATACCCCCGCGATAGCGAGGGGAACGATACGTTAATGCGTTGCAGCACGAAGGTCAAGGGGAATCTTGGAAAAAGCCTTTGAAATCAAGACTTTTCATGAATTGAAGAAGGGCTTAATCATTGCCAAAATAGCACCTATCGTTACCTAAAAATCCGCACCTGATTCGAATGAGTAAAATGCCCGCTCTGGTACGTTAATACCCTTATAACGCACATCACCGACTCATGATCCGCTTGCCAACCGATACAACCCCGCTACCCACCGCTAGCTTGAGAAAACGATTACTTTGCATGGTCTACGAGGCCATGCTGCTGTTTGGCATTCTGTTCATCGCGACATGGGCATTTTCAACCCTGCTGCAGCAACGACATGCGCTGTATCTGCGTGATGCGTTGCAAGATTGGTTGTTTATAGTGTTGGGGGTTTATTTTTGCTGGATCTGGACGCATGGCGGCCAAACATTGGCCATGAAAACATGGAATATTCGTTTAGTCGATCGCCACGACTTGCCGCTAACTTGGAAACGTGCGCTGGCACGCTACGTTTTGTGTTGGTTGTGGTTTTTACCGGGCATGGCGGCAGCTCGTTTTTTAGGCGCGCAAGGATGGATGCTGTTGGTTCTACCCGCGATCAATGTTGTTCTGTGGGCTGCGGCATCGCGCTTACATCCAGAACACCAGTTTATACATGATCGTATCGCTGGCACTCGTCTAGTAACGGTGCAAAGCATAAACAAAACTAAAGACAATGAACCGATCGATAGCGGAGAAGCATAAAAATGCGAACTGCAGCGATATCTGCCTGCATCCCACGAAAACAAAAACGCCTGGTTAAACCAGGCGTTTAGACAACTTAACATGGTAAAAATTACTGCAGGCCGTTAAAGCAGGTCGACATCAAGAATTCAATCACCTGATCCTCACTGTACTGATCACCCAAGCGTAAGTAATCCAGCGTTGGGTCGCATGAACGTGCGTAGATGGTGAAAAGCACAACTTCAGTGGGTAAATCTTTGCGAATAGTGCCATCGGATTTAGCACGCTCAATCGTCTGACCCATCAATTCATTCAAGTCCATCAATCGGCTGATGTAGCGAGTGTTATTCAACAGTGTTTCGCGCAGACTGGTATTTTCAGTAGGCAGCGTAGGCAAGCCGCCTTTCATGCGAATTTCCAGCGCCCACTGCAATACACTCTTCAACTGATCTAACGCAGCTTGTTCAGATGACAGGCCGCGAACAAAAGCGAGTGTATTTTCAAGCAGCCGAATCATAGCTGCAGCCGCTAACGCTTCTTTCGAAGGAAAGTGTTTATAGAGACTGGCTTTGGCGATGCCCACTTCGGCAGCGACCTCGTCCATCGTCATCATTTCAAAACCTTTTTTCGCCAACAAATTGTTGGTGGCATCAACGATAGCGTTCTCACGAACGATCAATTGCTGCTGCTTAAAGGAGAGTTTGGGTTCTGTACTCATCGGTTGCGATGAAGGCTATGCGGTATTAAAGTGGGCAGATTATACGGCACCCGCACCCAAATAGAGATAATTTATTTTTTGATAATAAAAATGCGCTCTATCTAGAATAGTGTGAAAAATATAATTTTATGTTTAAAAACAGGATGACAAAAAAATTTCTATCTGTGTGCGTCTATTGTGGCTCCTCTTCCGGCATCAATCCGGTTTATGCCGATGCAGCTAAGGAACTGGGTCGCGCACTCGTTAAACATCATTTATCGCTGGTCTATGGCGGCGGTCATGTCGGGCTGATGGGCATCGTAGCTGATGCCGTGCTTGAGGCAGGCGGTGATGTGACGGGAGTGATTCCAAAAGCGTTGATGGATACTGAAGTAGGCCATGACCGTTTAACACGACTGCTCGTCGTGAAAGACATGCATGAACGCAAAGCGCTAATGGCAGAACATGCTGATGGATTCATTACTATGCCGGGGGGCATAGGCACACTCGAGGAATTATTTGAAACGCTGACTTGGGCTCAACTAGGTTTTCATGAAAAACCTATCGGACTATTCAACGTTGCAGGATTTTACGACCCACTAATTGAATTTCTTCGTCATCAAACATCGCAGGGATTTTTACGACCTGAGCATAAAGATTTATTACTGGTGGATACAGAACCCGACCCACTCATTGAACAGTTAAAAAATTTTACTATGCCGGCTGGAGTGAGTTGGTTGAGCCGCCAACGTGCTCAAACATTGGGACCATGATATCAACGCAGGCAATACGCAGACTACGTTGTAAGAAGAACGTTAGCCTTTAAAAGTTAATCGTTAAGCGCTTGTTTAAAATCGTCGAGCAGATCGTCGGTATCTTCAATACCTACCGATACTCGAATCAATGATTCCGCTATGCCCATACTGGCACGACGTGCCTGCCCCATCTCATGGTAAATCGTATGCGCGACTGGAATCACCAGTGTACGAGTGTCACCCAGATTACTTGCAGGTATAGCGATCTTTAAACGATTTAAGTAGTCGAAACAATCGAACCCTTCTTTTAACTCAAAACTCAGCAAGCCACCGTAGGCGCGAAATAACTGCTTAGCAATCGCATGCTGTGGATGAGTAGGCAAACCCGGGTAATACACCGCAGCGACTCTAGGATCAGCCGACAACATACTCGCGAGAGCAAGCGCAGTTGACGATTCACGCTCTATGCGCAAGGCGATGGTCTCCGATCCTACGGCCAAATGATGTGCTGCCTCAGGGCCCAGTGCTCCACCGAAATCACGCAATGCTTTAGCGCGTAGTTGCGCCATGCCCCACTGCGCAGGTACAAAACGCTTATAGCTTTCAGCGATATTGGGGTAGTGACTCCAATCGAACAATCCTGTGTCTGTCAAACTACCGCCCAACGCATTGCCGTGCCCACCGATCGATTTAGTCAGCGCATTTAGCACCAAACTTGCACCGACTTCTTTAGGACGAAACAGATACGGTGAAGTCATGGTGTTATCCACCACGTAGAGAATGCCACGCTCGCGGCACAAGGCCCCTATACGCGCCAGATCGGCGATTTGCGTGCGTGGATTTGCGATGGTCTCAACAAATACCATGCGCGTGGTGGGCTTGAGTGCGCGCTCTACGTTGCCGACGTCGGTTGCATCTACAAAGCTAACGGGCATGCCCTGTAGATCAACGGTTTGCCACAGGCTATTCGTATTACCAAACAAAAAAGCAGACGAAACAACATGATCACCTGTACGCAACAAACCTTGAACCAACGCACCAATTGCTGCCATACCGGTTGCAAAGCACAGCGTTGAAACACCCTCTTCCATACGCGTAATTTTTTCTTCTAAAGCGGTTACGGTTGGGTTACCTTGACGGCCATAACGATAGCCAGGTTTCTTACCCTGAAAAACATCCGCTAGTTCACGCGCATCGCGGTAGCCGTAGGCAACGGATGTATGAATAGGTTTGTGCAGCGAGCCATGCTCGATGGGCTTTTGGCGGTCGCTGTGAAGTATGGTGGTGGTGAAGCCGAATTTTTTTCCGTCGTTCATGGAATCCCTTGTACTGCCCGGGTATCTAAAATTTTTATTCGATTTGTGCTAGGTTCAGGTTGAGCTGCGTTCTAACGATATCTTCCATAATTACTTTGGGATGTTGACGGGCGTACTCGACCTTATCGAGATAATCACGCGAAATATCGCCGGTGATGTATTCGCCATCAAAGCATGACGCTTCGAATTTTTTCAGCAACGGGTTCACATCGGTAATAGAGCGCTTCATCGCTTCAATATCTTGGTAGACCAACGCGTCGGCCGTAATTTCGCGGCACACTTCTTCTTCCGTTCGTCCGTAAGCGATCAACTCATTGCGCGTTGGCATATCAATGCCATACACATTCGGATACTTCACTGGCGGTGCGGCTGAAGCAAAAATGACGCGCTTAGCACCCGAATCACGTGCCATCTGCACGATCTCGCGACTAGTGGTACCGCGCACGATGGAGTCGTCAACCAACAAAACACTCTTGCCTTTGAATTCCGAACTAATGGCATTTAATTTCTGCCTTACGGATTTGCTGCGTACGCCCTGACCCGGCATGATGAACGTGCGACCAATATAGCGATTTTTGATGAAGCCTTCGCGATAATGCAAATTGAGTTTTAGCGCGAGCTCCATTGCGGCAGGCCGAGATGAATCAGGAATCGGCATGACCACATCAATTTCACCGTCACGGAACTCTTTACGAATTTTTTCAGCGAGGTGCTCGCCCATACGCAAACGCGTCGCATACACCGATGCACCATCAATCACTGAATCGGGGCGAGCTAGATAAACAAATTCGAAAGCACAGGGATTTAATGTGGGGTTAGTAGCGCACTGCTGGTTGTAGAGCTTGCCATCGTTGTCGATGAAAATCGCTTCACCGGGCATAACGTCGCGCAAGAAATGAAAGCCCAGACCTTCCAGCGCAACTGACTCACTGGCCACCAAATATTCCGGGCCACGATCAGTGTCGTTAAAACCTATACATAGCGGACGAATGCCATACGGATCACGAAATGCAAGTAATCCATAACCCGCAATCTGTGACACCACGGCATACGAACCACGTACACGCTTATGCAGCGCTGATACGGCCTTGAAAATAACCGCAGGATCTAATAACAAACCGGTGGTGGCTTGCTGGATTTCATGGGCCAGTACATTCAACAAGACTTCGGAATCGGAATCGGTATTGATGTGTCGGCGATCATTACGGAACATTTCAATTTTTAATTGATCTGCATTCGTTAGATTGCCGTTGTGAGCCAACGTAATACCAAAAGGTGCATTCACGTAAAACGGCTGCGCTTCTTCCTCACTGAACGACCCGGCAGTTGGATAGCGGCATTGACCGATACCTGAGTTACCGGGAAGCGAACGCATATTACGAGTGCGGAATACATCACGTACTAAACCATTGGCTTTGTGCATGCTAAACGCACTACCATGGCTGGTTGCAATACCCGCTGCATCTTGACCGCGATGCTGCAAAAGCAGCAAAGCGTCATAAATGATCTGGTTAACCGGACCATGCGAAACGACACCGACAATGCCACACATCGCTGACTCCCTCAAAAACTACCCAGATAAGAAAACTTATACTGCCTGAACGGCTACAGAAAGACCCATTTTAATCAGGCGCGTTCGCATTTTTTCTGCTTCATCACGACTACCGTAAGGACCTACGCGTATACGGTAACGCTCGCCGTCCTTGACGCTGATTTTTTGCGAATACGACTTAATTCCTGCCTGTTTCAATTTCGCCTGCAATTCGTCTGCTTTGGTCTTACTGGCTACCGCGGCCACCTGCAAAATAAAGCGGGAACTCGGTGCTTTTTCTGCGCTTGCCCGCTCAGTTGATTTTTGAGCTGCTTTTTCGCCTGATGCCTTCTCATTCTGAGCCGCAGGCATTTTGTCGGCTGCGCCAGTAGTCGGCGCGGGCTCTGCCTTTGCTTCAGCCTTGGGCTCAACTTTTGGTTCAGTCCAGCTACTTGTCGGCGGGACAATTAACGCTTTTTTCGGTTCAACCAAAGGTACTGGAAGCGGTGCCATCGCGTTCGGTGCGCTAGCCGCTGCACCCGGTTTATCACGGGATGGAATTTGTATGGCGATATCGTCGGCGAGTGGCTTGGGCTCGGAATCGAAAATCATCGGCAAACCAATGATGGCCGCCAGCACCAAAGCGCTGGCACCGATCAAACGTCGGCGCGCACGCTTTTTTTCCGGCAGCATGGGATCGATAGGCTCCTCATCCTGCGCCTTGCTACCACGACGTCTTGGCCGAACCGGCACCTCAACATCATCGTCGGCGTCCTGCTTGCCTTTGCCTAAGAACGAAAACAAGCCCATAAAATGAATCGTCTAATTACCTGAAAATATCTGCAACAAGCGAAGCTCAATCAGTCGTTTTGAGAGCCATGACACCGGCGACTGTGAGGAATGATCCGAAGACCACAATTCTATCATTCTCAGAGGCTATTCCCTTAGCTTCGATAAACGCCTCCTGCGGATTGGGAAAGTGCCGAATAGTGCATTCAGCGCCCTTATCGGTACTTTCTTTCACTCCTGCCTGCCGCAGACAGTCCGCTAGATACTGAGTATCGGCGGCACGATCCAGCGGCAATCCGGTCAGATACCAATGATCGATCTTGTCTTTTAAGTGTGAAATCACCCCAATCACATCCTTGTCTGACATCGCCCCAAAGATGGCATAGGTGAAGGGGAAAAACCCCATGTTGTCTAAATTTTGGGCCAAGGTAGCGGCGGCGTGCGGATTGTGTGCCACGTCCAGTATGACTTGCGGTCGCCCGGGCAAAACCTGAAAACGACCGGGCAGCTCGACCATCACCAAACCATTACGCACCTCTTGCGCACCTAAAGGCAAGCGGTCGCGCAAAGCTTCCAGCGCAGCCAAGGCCGCACTGGCGTTTAGCAACTGATTAGCGCCGCGCAGGCTGGGGTAGGCTAGTGAATTACGCCGCAGGTTGCGTCCGCCATAGTTCCACTGCTGTCGATCACCTGAATAATTAAAGTCGCGTCCAAAAAGCCAAAGATCGGCGCCTATCTTTGTGGCGTGGTCTATCAGCGACGCAGGCGGCGCAGGGTCACTGCATATAGCGGCGCGGCCAGTGCGATAAATACCGGCCTTCTCAAAACCTATCGCTTCACGCGTATCACCTAAATAATCTTGATGGTCGAGATCAACGCTAGTCACAATCGCGACATCGGCATCAATGATATTGACGGCATCTAGTCGACCTCCCAAACCCACCTCAAGAATCACGGCATCAAGACCAGCTTCGACAAACAGCAACAAAATAGCGAGCGTCGAAAATTCAAAATAAGTCAGTGATATGTCACGTCGTGCTGCGTCGACTTTTTCAAACGCAGCACATAGAGAGTCATCACTGACTAATTCACCATTGATGCGTGCACGCTCATTGAAATGCAGCAGATGAGGCGAGGTGTACAAACCAACCCGGTAACCACCCTGCAACAGGATAGATTCGAGCATGGCACACGTGGAGCCCTTGCCATTGGTACCGCCCACGGTGATCACTGGGCAGCCAAATGTTAAGCCAAGTATTTGGGCCACTGCAGCAACACGATCTAGCCCCATATCGATGGCTTTTGGATGCATGCTTTCTAAGCGCAGCAGCCAATCGTTGAGAGACATAGTAGTGGCTGGCATGGAAATCAGATCGAATTAGCTGAGATAAAAATTAAAAACCCGGACAGCCTGCCCGGGTTGATCTGCATGAGACGAAATTCAGGCAAGAACTTCAGGTGGTTGGTTTTGCAGTAATGCCAGCAGTCGAGCAATTTCTTCACGCATCTTGCGTCTATCAACAATCATATCGATAGCACCTTTTTGAATGATGAATTCTGAGCGTTGAAAACCCTCAGGAAGTTTTTCGCGCACGGTATTTTCAATCACGCGCGGACCCGCAAAACCAATCAAGGCTTTAGGTTCAGCAATCACCACATCACCCATGAAGGCAAACGATGCGGATACACCGCCCATCGTAGGATCAGTTAACACCGAAATAAACGGCAGCTTTTTCTCGGCCAGTTTAGTTAGCATCGATGTGGTCTTAGCCATTTGCATCAGCGACAGCAAACCTTCTTGCATGCGCGCACCGCCAGTAGCGGTAATGCAAATGAAAGGGACTTTTTGCTCCAGCGCTGTCTGCGCGCCACGAACAAAACGCTCACCCACCACGGCCCCCATCGAGCCACCCATAAACTCAAACTCAAAACAGGCAACCACAACAGGCAAGGTCATGATGGCGCCGCCCAAAACGATCAAGGCGTCGGTTTCACCCGTTGCATCCAAGGCAGATTTCAATCGCTCAGGATATTTTTTTGAATCTTTAAATTTGAGCGTATCAACCGGCAAAATTTCCTGACCGATTTCATAGCGACCTTCTTGATCTAGCAAAGCATCAAGCCGCTCACGTGCGCGTATGCGCATGTGGTGATCACACTTAGGGCAGACCTGCTGATTCGATTCCAAATCCGTCCGATACAGCACCGCTTCACAGGAAGGACACTTGACCCACAAACCTTCCGGAACGGAACGGCGAGTCGACGCATCGGAGCGTTGAATACGAGGGGGGAGCAATTTCTCTAGCCAGCTCATGGGGGCTCTCTTTCGTTAGGCGACTGGTGGCCGCATTGTGCCGCGTTGTGACCTATTGTAACCGGCGCCCACGGCGGCTGTCAGCTTGGCATTTGATAGCTAATAGGGGCCCAACATCAGGCCGATAATTCATCGATAGCGGCACGTATTCCCGACAAAAATTCCTGAACCGCTGCCACGGCTTTGTCTTTAGGCGTATTTTCCAGTTCTTGGATAATACGACTCCCGATCACCACAGCATCCGACACCGAAGCTACTGCTTTGGCTGTTTGGGCGTCACGAATACCAAAACCCACACCAATCGGCAGTTTGACGTGCTTACGGATTTCAGCGATTCGGCTAGCAACTTCGGCCGTGTCGATGTTCGCGGCTCCGGTTACGCCGCGCAAGGAAACGTAATATGAAAAGCCACTACTAATTTCTGCCACTTGACGAATGCGTTGCTCAGACGATGTGGGAGCCAATAGAAAAATCGGATCCATATCCACTGCACGCAATGCGTGTGCAAACTCTTCACATTCTTCCGGGGGATAGTCCACCACGATCGCACCGTCAACACCCGCTGCTTTGGATTCAGCGATGAAGATTGGAACGCCCATACGCTCAATCGGATTGGCGTAACCCATTAATACGACCGGGGTATCTTTATTCTCTTTTCGAAATTCCCGAACGTAGCCGAGCACATCGCGCAAACCCACACCGAATTTTAGTGCTCGCTCGCAGGCGCGCTGAATAACTGGACCTTCTGCCATCGGATCCGAGAAAGGTACACCCAGCTCCAAAATATCGGCTCCGCCTCTAACTAAGGCGTGCATTAATGGGACAGTCATATCGGGCGCTGGATCGCCCGCGGTGATGAAAGGAATCAGGGCTTTCTTCTTTTGTGAAGCAAGCTTATCGAAGGTTTGTTTTATGCGTGACATGAAAAATACCCGTGCAATAGAGAGTTGTAGAGAAAAGCGAGCGCAGTAACTTAATGCTTCGCGCCGCTATCACCACCATGCTCTCTGTCATATTCCTGAACGGTATGCATGTCCTTGTCACCGCGACCGGATAAATTAATCAAAATCGATTTATCTTTGGGCAGTGTCTTAGCAAATTTCACAGCATAGGCAATCGCATGAGCTGATTCAAGCGCAGGAATGATGCCCTCGATCTGACAACAATCATGAAAGGCCTTCACAGCTTCTTCATCCGTCACGCTCACGTACTGCGCACGATCACTATCTTTGAGCCAAGCGTGTTCCGGACCGACACCCGGATAATCAAGGCCCGCAGATACAGAGTGCGTCTCAGTAATCTGCCCGTTTTCATCTTGCAGCAGATAGGTGCGATTACCATGCAAAACACCGGGAATACCGCCGCCGAGTGAAGCAGAGTGCTTACCGGTTGCAATCCCCTCACCTGCAGCTTCAACGCCGATCAGCTGCACATCTTTGTAATTAATGTAGGGGTAAAAAATTCCCATCGCATTTGAACCGCCACCGATACATGCCATCACGTAATCCGGTTGATGACCTATCAGCTCAGGCATTTGTTCAATACATTCATTGCCAATGACTGATTGAAAATCCCTGACCATCATCGGATAAGGATGAGGGCCTGCAACGGTACCGATAATGTAGAAAGTATTTTCCACATTCGTGACCCAGTCACGCATCGCTTCGTTGAGTGCATCTTTAAGCGTTTTTGAACCGGATTCAACGGGTACTACGGTCGCACCCAGCAATTGCATACGGTAGACATTTTGCACTTGACGTTTTACGTCTTCGCTACCCATGTAAACCACACACTCCAAACCAAAGCGCGCGCAAATCGTTGCTGTCGCAACGCCATGCTGACCCGCACCGGTTTCGGCGATGACTCGGGGCTTACCCATGCGCTTAGCGAGTAATGCCTGCCCGATCACATTGTTGATCTTGTGCGCGCCGGTGTGATTTAAATCTTCGCGCTTAAAGTAAATTTGTGCTCCGCCCGTTTCAGTTGACCAACGACGTGCGTGATAGATGGGGCTAGGACGACCAACAAAATATTTCAACTCGTGATGAAACTCACGTAAAAACTCAGGATCGTTTTGATAGTGAGCGTAGGTAGCTTTTAATTCTTCTAACGCATGCGTCAGCGTCTCAGAAACAAAACTGCCACCATAGGGGCCAAAATGGCCAGAGGCATCCGGCAAATTGTAATTGCCGACATGAGCGGGATTGTGATCCATGGTCTTTCCTTAGAAATGCTAGCTTAGTGTGTATCGCCGGCGCGCACAGCATTTACGAATGCTTGCATCAACGCCGCGTCTTTGATTCCTTTGCTGGATTCGATGCCCGAAC
>CAINAY010000465.1 GCA_903846425.1 uncultured Noviherbaspirillum sp. | reverse complement strand
CTGGTGAGCTACGTACTATACCCGGCAATTTTATTAGAAAGGCTCCCACTGCCACAAGAAGAAATAGGCTAGTCACTAGCCTTAATCGTTTGTCACTGACGGCCAGCCAATGCTTGGTCACTGCATCAAACAAAACCAGCAAACACAAAAGATAAATGAATGAGGCAGGTCGAAATAGATAAAATTTTCCAAGTAACTGTGTATCGCGATCAAACCATGCAGCAACTAAAGCAACTATTAGGTAGATATGCAAGCCACCTACCCACAAAACAAAATTGGAGTTCCAAAATGATTGCCCACGCTTGACTAGGTATAAGAATCCGGAAAAAAGCAAAAAGAAAGCAAACCCACCCGTCCAGTGAAAATGGCCCTCTTTAAATGGAGCGACATGGTGAGGATTACGTATATCGGAATAAATTTGGTCGATAGTGAGCTCTAAGCCAGACACATCGGGTGGTGGCAGTATTTTATTTTCGTAGATCAAAAGCCCGACCATGGGCAGAACGAGCACGGTAAAACCAAGTATGCCCAATACTAACTGCTTGCGATTGTGACCATTCAGGTAAAGATATACAAATAGAGCGCCAGCCCAAAATCCACCGACTAGAAAATGAAAGTAGGTTGCGACCGCTAGCAGAACAACCGCAGGTAAGAGACGATCTTGAATTACCAAACCAACCGCAAACATCACCAAGATGTAAGCGAACACCTTTCCTTCGCTACCGCCGAATATCCACTCACCAGCGAAATAGGTTTGATGACCCACCACCAGAAAAAATATCAATGCACAGCACGCCGTCACTACTTCTATTCTCAGCGCTCGCGTCATTTTTACGTAGGCAACGGCTAAGCCGATCATCAATGCAAAGCGTGAAAAAAACCACGCAGCGTCTAATCCTAGATAGCGATCTGCCAAACCCATAACGATATCGGTCGCTATCTTAGATAACTGATGGCTGTTGACGGCATACAGCTCGGTGAACGGCCCGGGGTCGAGGTGATGCTTTGCTAATGCAAAGTAGTTCAGCTCATTACCCGTCCAGGCCAATGGATACATCACTGGTAAGGCAATTAAACAAGTTAAAAAGACTTGCCAGATAAAATCGTGTTCTCTACTACGATTTGAGATGAAATTCATCAGGCCAGCTTTGCTAGAAGTTTTTAGGTAACTTAAGTATTAGTTTTTTTCTTCAGCAGACTTTTGTGTTCCGTCTGGATGAATGTACTGATTAAGTCCTCGCTCGGTCCACTTTAATTTGAGTCTGCGGGTATTAAGTCGTATACGTTCGCTATTAGCCTGCATCTCAGGCGTGACGTATCCACGTCCATGATCGAGATGTACGCAAATAGTGGAATAGCGAATACGCTTTGCTTTTACACCCGAGTGTCGTAAGCGCCGACCAAACTCAGCATCTTGCCCACCGTACTGCATATTTTCATCAAAGCCATTGACTGCGATAGCCCATTTTTTATAGCATGATGAATTGTGGCCATTCCACGAAGCTTTGATCGGAAGGCGATTCAACACGTCGCCCAACTGACCTTTTGAAGACAGCTTCAAGCTACTGATTCCAATGTCCATACCTTGCTGACGTAGCCAATCAGCAGAAAATACACGCTGGCTAGTCACGTCATCTTTAGTGATGGCTTTACTGATAGTCATGGGTAGTTTGAAATAACCACCAGAGAGATAGCAATTTTCATCTGCATGACGTAGGTGTTCTGCAACGAAATCATTTCGCGGTATGCAATCACCATCAGTAAAAATAAGATAATCACCTTGAGCTGCCGCAATCGCTTTATTTAAGATTCGACTTTTTTGAAACCCATCATCTGGTTGCCAGACATGGCGTATCGGTAGCTCTGAGTCAGCGCTGAGGCGTGCGATCCGCTCACGCGTATCTTCACGTGAACCATCGTCAGCAATGATGATCTCGAAATCGCGCTCTGTCTGTGCAAAAAACCCCCATAGGACTTTTTCCATCCAATCGGGTGAGTTATAGGTCGAGAAGATAACGCTGGTTTTCATGCGGATCCTGAGCCTGCCAAAATATTGATTGCTTGCGACTGGACCCTGAGATGCCATGCCGCGGCGCAGTTAATGCTGATGCAAGGCGTATGTAGAAAGAATAAATGATTATACAAAATCAATCACGATGACTTGCTAAATTTTATCTAGGATAGCCCGCTCGCAAATCTACTGACCAGAGTATCCGAGTGCATTAGAATGCCAGCACTTGACCAGTTTTCGTTAGCCAGCCGCCTTGTATGATTCAAAAAAAAGTCATAATTTGTATTAATTGGGGTACCAAGTACGGCCCACCCTACATCAATCGGCTATATGCGATGGTGGCACGGAATATCACGCCGCCTTTCGAAATGGTCTGCTTTACCGACAATGCGTCAGGTATTCGCCCCGAAGTACGTTGTGAAGAGCTGCCCCCACTTGATGCTCGTCTACCAGTAGGTACACCCGGCATCTGGCAAAAATCACGGCTCTGGGGACCCAAACTAGCCAACTTGGAAGGGCCGGTTTTGTTTATGGATCTGGATCTGGTCATCACCGGCAATCTCGATGGATTTTTCGAGTATGGCGATCCGGAGAGTGTCGTACTGTGTAGAAATCAATTAGCCTCGCTCGGCCGCTTAGGTCAGTTTGAGCGCATGGGTCAAACTTCGGTATTTCGTTTTCCGGTTGGGAAGCTTTACCCGCTTCAACAAATGTTTGCGAATGATCCGCAAGCCATCGCAGACAAATACCGATTCGAGCAACGCTTTGTGACAGCGAACGCGCCT
>CAINAY010000464.1 GCA_903846425.1 uncultured Noviherbaspirillum sp. | reverse complement strand
TCAAAGTCAATTAAAGAAACCTTTTTGCTTTCTTGGATCGCCAAATACGCAGCCAAATTAGCAGAAATCGTGCTTTTGCCGACTCCGCCTTTTTGATTGGTGATGAGTACCTTAATCGTATCCATGTCTATTAATCCAGTTTTAGTGCATAGCCTAAGCTCTAATACTATATAAATAATTGATTTAAAACAAGTATTTCTAGGTAATTGCTTATAACTGGCCCCAGGAAATGCCTTTTCGTCTTAACGACTTACGGTTAATTACCCCTGTCTGCTTAGGCATTGGGGATAATAGGAATTAAACTAAGTCGCAAAATAGAGCCTTGGAGCCCAGTTGGCCGAAAATCAAAACGATTCGCAAGAACGAGAACTAGAACCGACTGAGCGACGAATTCAACGCGCTCGGGAGCAGGGCCAACTTCCGCAATCGCGTGATATCACCACGTTTGCTTTGCTCTTGGGATTTATTATTTTCATCCTGACGGCTGGCCCCCTATTAATGCGTCAGCTTGTCATCATGATGCAATCGGGCCTGCAGTTTTCTAAGCCAATTACCTTGGTAGACCATATTTCGGAATGGACCTCAGGGGCATTTCTAATTGTCTTATTCGTAACGGGAGTAATCCTGCTGATCATTTGGATCATATCGATCTTTGCATCTTTATTTTTGGTTAACTTCAAAGCGTATTTAGCATTCCGATTTAATTTAGAGCGCTTAGATGTATTTGCGGGCCTAGCCAGAATGTTCTCAGTCACTGTTTTACTAGAGGTAGTAAAAAATATCTTTAAGACAATTTTGATTTTAGGCGTTAGTGCAGCCTATCTCTATGGATTATTTACGTTTCTACGATCGATTATTAATCTTGATTTCAATTTGGCACTAGAAAACACTAGCTCATTTATTGTCAGTGGATTCATTTTATTAATGGCGCCATTACTAGCGATTGCAGTTGGCGATGCGTTCTTACAATTATTTAACTTTCGTAAGCAAATTAAAATGAGTCCTGAAGAGATGAAGCAGGAGCTGAAGGAATCAGAGGGATCCCCCGAGATTCGAGCGCGATTACGTCAGCGTCAGCGTCAGATTGCATCTTCGCGTATGATGTCTGCAATTGAAAGAGCGGATGTTGTTTTGGCTAATCCAGAGCATTACGCCGTTGCTATTCGCTATGATCCTGAGCGTATGAGTGCCCCGATGATCTTGGCTAAGGGTGCCGATGCACTTGCTCTCCGAATTAGGGAGGTCGCTACCGAGCATAAGGTACCGATTGCTCAAATACCTCCATTAGCTCGCTATCTTTTTAATCAATTAGATATCGGAGAGTCGATACCTGCACCTTTGTTTGAGGCGATCGCAATCGTTTTAGCTTGGGCCTATGAGGTTAAAGATGGTGGTTTTACTAAGGATTTGCCGGACGTTCAATTTACCCCTGAACTTTTAAAGCCTGGGCGAGCGCTTATCTAGTTCTGAATGCTTTTTGCAAAGGTGGCACCCACATCTTCGGGGAAGTAATAAATCAACATCAGTTCATTACGGTTGTTAAGACTGCGTCCAATCTGAAAAGCAACTTGGCCCTTCCCAAATACATAGGTTTTTGTTTTTCGTAGACCGGCCTTAAATGCGCTTTCTTGACCATCCGTAGGCTCATAATCAAGTCCATATTTAAGGGTAAACCGCTCAATAATCTGTTGTGCTTGTTCTGCATTGAAATAGCCTAGTTCCCGCTTGATCACAATTAGTCTATTGGCTTCATTAAACATAATCCAGACGTGATCTTCTTTGTCATCCACTTTTATTTTGCAACTTAAGGTGGATTCATACTCAGTACATTTGTATTGGTTCTTAATTTGATCCTTGGAACCAGTGAAGCTAATACCGTTATGCGCTACCAAGGGTAGCTGTTCTTCTTTGGTA
>CAINAY010000463.1 GCA_903846425.1 uncultured Noviherbaspirillum sp. | reverse complement strand
TCAATCGCCATGCTGGGGCTTTGTAATCGGTGAGCCATCCAGTCCAATGTTTGCGAATGATCGTCCAACACGCGTCGAAATCCATCGGTCAAGTCCAGCGCATGCTGGTGCAGCTCAGCCAGCCAATCCTCAGTGGGAATAGCCGCCATTTCTGCAGCAGCTGTTGGTGTTGGCGCGCGAAGATCAGCCACAAAGTCGGCGATGGTGAAATCGGTTTCATGACCCACACCTGAGACCACCGGAATAGTTGATGCAGCAATCGCTCGCGCAACGCGCTCATCATTGAACGACCAAAGATCTTCAAGGCTGCCGCCGCCACGACAAACAATCAGCACATCGCATTCGGCGCGATCAGATGCTGTTTTAATAGCCGCAGCAATTTTTTCTGCCGAGCCTTCACCTTGAACGGCGGTGGGATACAGAACGATAGAGAGATGCGGTGCTCGGCGGCGCAAGGTGGTGATGACATCACGTAAGGCCGCTGCTTGCGGGCTGGTGACGATACCGATCTGACGCGGGAAAACCGGCAGCTCGCGCTTACGATCAGCATCAAATAAACCTTCGGCGGTTAGTTTGGCCTTTAATTTTAAAAAAGCTTCATACAGATTGCCAACGCCTGCTTTACGCATTGCTTCGACATTCAGCTGAAAATCGCCACGCGCGGCATACAGGCTGACTACAGCGCGCACTTCAACCTTGTCGCCTTCGCGCGGAGCAAAATCAACAAACTGAGCTCGTCCACGAAACATCACCGAGCGCACCTGTGCCGAGGCATCTTTAAGCGTGAAGTACCAGTGACCCGAAGCGGCGCGCGTGAAATTTGAAATTTCGCCGCTGATCCAAGTGAGAGGAAAGCTGCGTTCCAACAAACGACCGACGGCCTGATTCAGCTGACTGACGGTCAGAATGTCGGAATTGCCGCTGTCGTTGGGTTGGCTTTCAGAGAACATGAATACGGTCGCAGTGGAAAATGAAAACGTATTGTCGCTGCTCAGCAGGATTCTCGCACTTCTGATTGCGTGCTCACTTAATGAGCGGGGTGATTTTTTGCCATTGAATCAGTGGCTTTGCTCAGCTCAGGTGGGCTTATTCACAGACTTGCCCACACCACCTGTGCATAACTAGTTTAGAGATCGCACTATAATTACTCAAGACATGAGAAAGTAAGTGATTGCTTTTTTCCGATGATTTGACTGTGCCTCTTGCAGTGTTGCGCTAGCCCTAGCTTGCTGCGGGTTAGCAAAGCGGTTACAGTCGCCTCCATTCTTTCCTTTGTGCAGGAGAACGCATTTGTTTGCGATCATTCAAGCAGCAGGTTGGCCGATTTGGTTTTTGCTCATCGCGTCGGTCATTTCCGTTACGGTCATTATTGAGCGGCTGCTTTATCTGCGAGCCGCCAGAATTCTTCCACCGAACTTGCTCCCAGAGGTGATTGCAGTAACTCGCTCGGGTAGCGTTGACGCAGAAGTAGTGGAGCGCTTAGAAAGTAATTCGCCGCTAGGTCGTGTGCTGGCCGCGGGTATGCGTAACCGCGAAGCATCCCGCGAGGTCATGAAAGAAGCGATTGAAGAAGCCGGCCGTGCAGCCGCCCATCAGCTCGAGCGTTATTTAACAACCTTGGGAACGATCGCTACCTTAGCGCCGTTAATGGGTTTGTTTGGCACCGTGATTGGCATGATCGAATTGTTTGGTGCCACGGGTGGTGTCGGTGCCGATCCGCTGCAAGTTGCCCACGGTATTTCGGTGGCACTGTACAACACGGGTTTTGGTTTGGCTGTGGCCATGCCATCGCTGGTATTTCATCGGCACTTTCATGCCTTAGTTGATGGTTTTGTGATCGACATGGAGCAGCAAGCTGTGCGATTTGTTGATACCGTCACGGGTCAGCGAGACTGAGATGAATTTTCGCAAAGGCCAGCGGCGCGCTCCACCTGAGATTAATCTGATTGCCTTCATCGATGTGTTGTTGGTGATTTTGATTTTTCTGATGGTGAGTACGACCTTCAGTAAATTCACTAGTCTTAACGTGAGTCTTCCGTCGGCTGAGGCGGATTCCACGCCATTACTGAAATCGATTACGGTCGCTGTTGATGCGCAAGGCCATTACGCTATTCAACAGCAGCGCGTGGCGGCTAGCGATCCTGCATCGTTGGCCACGGTTTTGCGTGATGCCGCGCATGGAAATGCCGAGATAACGGTGGAGATTCATGCGGATGCGATGGCTAGTCATCAGTCGGTCGTGCAGCTGATGGAAGCAGCGCGCATTGCGGGATTACCTAAATTGGTATTCGCGGCCCAGTCGGGCGCGGCGCGCTAGTTAATCGTCGGATGTTCATCTATTTTCTTCAGCCTACTCGGGCACAGCATGACGCAGCGATCGTCGATTGAAATATTCCTAACTCGCACTTGGCTAAGTCGTGGTCTTGCGGCGTGGTTGCTGTGGCCGATTTCCTTGGTGTTCGGAGTAATCATCGCGATACGCCGTTGGTTGTTCAAAGTGGGTGTGTTTGAGCAAACGCGTTTACCGGTTCCGGTGATTGTGGTCGGTAATATCTATGTGGGTGGTACCGGT
>CAINAY010000462.1 GCA_903846425.1 uncultured Noviherbaspirillum sp. | reverse complement strand
CAAACAAAAAGCCCCACCTTGTGAGTAGGGCTAAGTGTTTGATTTTTTTGGTAGGTCGTGCAAGATTCGAACTTGCGACCAACGGATTAAAAGTCCGCTGCTCTACCAGCTGAGCTAACGACCCGAAAGAACGAAATTATACGCAATTGCTGAAAGTTTTGTCAAATGCAACAACTCGTGCGTAACAGTTGTTTCTAATTTCAACAAAAGTTCATCGAATTCATTTTAATTCAGTCAACCTTTCTTTACCCATGCTGGCTGCGCTCGACGAGGGATACTTCTTAATCAATTGATCGAGTGTATCGCGTGCAGCAGTCTTGTCTTTGAGATCAAGCTGACAACTCGCGATATTTAACAAGGCCTCTGGAGCCTTTTGACTGGTTGGAAAACGAGTGGCGACGGTCTGATAGGCAGGAATAGCTTTGTCGCATTCTTGTTTTGCAAAGTGTGTGCTGCCTAGCCAAAAATACGCCTGAGGTAAGTAGCCAGAATCAGGGTAGCGCTGCAAGAAGCTAGTGAATGATTGTTGTGAGGCGGCGAAATTGCCGCTTCTGAATTCCGCTAGTCCAGCGTCAAAAGCTTTTTGCTCAGCTTTATCGACTTCGACATCTTTACCATCCACAGTTAATTTCTGTGGCTCGATTTTTCGTAGTCGCTGATCTAAGTCGTTATAAAAATCTTTTTGGCGACGCTGGCTATTGTTGATCTCGTTGGATAACACTTCAACTTGACCACGTAATGCGGCGACGTCACTACGTAATTTTTCGATCTCGCCAATCATGTCGACGATGCTTTTTTTATCGGCTTTGTCATCGACTCGCGTGTTGAGTGGCGCTAGTTTAGTAGTGACGCTGGCATCGAGCTTGGCGGTTAATTCTTCAATTTGCTTACGCATTTTAAGAATTTCACGTCGTGCATCAGTGTCTTCAAAGAGTGCGTGGGCCTGCATAGGCAGACCAATAAAAAGCGCCGCCATAACGGCGGCGCATAACGCTTGATGGTTACGTTTCATAGTGAGTATTAGTAAACGATATCTGCGCGACGGTTTTCTGCCCAGGCTTCTTCTCCACTACCGGTGGCCTTAGGTTTTTCTTTACCCAAAGAGATCGCTTCCATTTGACTATCTGGAACACCAAGCAATTGCAGGGCGCGGCGAACGGCTTCTGAACGTTTTTGACCTAATGCTAAGTTGTATTCGCTACCACCGCGCTCATCCGTATTGCCTTGAATGATGATCTTGCGATCTTTGCGTGAAATCAGGTACTTCGCATGCGTTTCGATGACGGTTTTGTATTCATCCTTGACCACATAACTGTCCAGATCGAAATAGATGCTGCGTTTGGCCAAGACGCTGGCTGGATCATCCAACGGATCCTTAGACGAGGAGGCTGTTGTGTTGGCATTCGATCCGGCGCCCATGCCTGGATCACCAGGGTAGGGAGGAAGCGTGGTTATTTGAGGCACAGGTTTGCCTGTGCGATCTTCTACGGGTGCTGACTCGTCGAGTTTGACGGTTGAACAGGCAGACAGCAGCAGCAGAAGCGCAGTAACGATAGCGGCTTGTTTGCTAAATTGCATGTAATTCTCCCCTCATGTGAATTAACGTATTTAATTATTTGGAAAACGGCCCCCAAGAGGGCTCGCGAATATTTGATGCCTTGGCCGATAAGGTGTATTTCGCTGTGCCATCAATCGATACGACGGTCAATGAACCCTGTCCTGAGGCTTCGGTTGCAAACAAAATGTAACGACTGTTCGGAGCGAAGCTTGGCGATTCATCATGCGATGTATCAGTGAGTCGTTGTTCTTGCGAAGTTATCAGATCAAGAACGTGCAATTGGAACTTGCCCTCGCGGCGCGAAATATAGGCCATCATTTTACCGTCTGGCGAGACCGATGGACTGATATTGTAGGAGCCGCCGTAGGTCAGTCGTTTTAGATCAGCACCGTCCAGGTTCATTTTGTAAATTTGCGGGCCGCCGCTACGATCACTGGTGAAGTAGATGCTCTGCCCATCAGGAGAGAAGCAGGGCTCGGTATCGATACCGTTTGATCGGGTGAGTTTTTTAACGTCAGACCCATCGGCATTAATCAGATAGATTTGGGTTAGACCTTCGCGCGATAAAGCGATAGCGAGTTTTTTTCCATCAGGTGACCACGCAGGTGCGGAATTACTTCCTTTGAAATTGGCGGCGACGATACGGCGGCGATTGGCGAGATCTTGAACATAGACCACGGGTTTTTTAAGTTCAAATGATACGTAGGCTAATTTAGTGCCGTCAGGTGACCAAGTGGGCGAAATAATGGGCTCGCTAGAGCGTAGGGCAACGAATGCGCTCTCACCATCGGAATCCGCCACTTCAAGTCGGTATTCACCAGCAGATCGGCTGACGTACGCAATGCGAGTCGCAAAGGCGCCGCGAATACCGGTGAGCTTCTCAAAAATATCGTCGGCGATTTTGTGCGCGGCCAGGCGCGCAAACTGCGATTGGGTGCTGACGCTATGCACAGCTAGATCGACGGTACGCACCGTATCAGCGAGCTTGTAGCGCAATTCAATGCGATCATCAGAGTGTTTAACAACGCTACCAGTGACGAGAGCGTCAGCGCCTTTGGCTTTCCAGCTTGCTAGATTAACCGGCGCTGTTTCACTGAGAATCTCAGAAGCCTCAATTATTTTGAACAGACCGCTGCGCTGAAGATCGGCGCGAATGATGCCGCTGATGGAGTGTCCAGTAAGTGGCTCATCGGCAAAGCTGGCGATACTGATAGGTATCTGGTTAGCGCCGACCCCTGAAATGTCGACCTTGAGCTGTGCTTGTGCATACGGCATGACCGCCAAAAAATTGGCGAGGGCAATAAGCTTCAAGAAATATCTTTTCATCGCGTATCACTGTCCTTCAGTCGATGAGTGATGTTGATGCTTGCAGGTACTTTGCCAGTCGATGGATCGGGTGGAAAAGGTGTCGATTTCTCAATCGCACGTTTTACCGCCTGATCAAACGCTGCTATCCCTGATGATTTAGTCATTTTAGGCTCGCTACGTAGCCCACCATCAGGTTGCAGCTCAATAAGAAACTCGACCGCTGGATTACCTGCAATATCGTTCTGCGGAAGGATTGTATGCGATTTTATTAATCCTGCCACCTTACGAGCGTAGCTATTGTCGCCGCGCGGCCCTTGTGATTTTTCAGCATCACCTGCGCCACCATCTCCGGCCATTTGATTTAGCCGTTGTATTTCTTCGCGTCGTTTGCGCGCACGTTGTTCTGAAGCTGCGGCTTCTTCTTGTTTGCGCTGCTGTTCTTCAGCCAGTTTTTTCTTTTCTTCTGCAGCCGCTTCTTCTTTTTGTTTTTTATCTTCGGCTCGTTTTGTTTTTTCTAGTTCAGCTTGTTTCTTCTTTTCATTTTGTTTTTCTTCTGCATCAGCAATTTTCTTGCGCTTTTGCTCGTCTTCAAGCGCTTTTTTCTCAGCGAGCTTTTCTTTTTTCAAGCGCTCAGCATCTTCTTTTTCTTGCTTACGTTTTTTTTCTTTTTCGAGTGCGATGTCAGGCTCAGCGAGTTTTTGCTGTGCGGGTTCAGGCTGGACGACGGGTGCAGGTGGTGTGGGTGGTGTAACCGCTGCTACAGGTTTGGGTGGTTCTTGAATGGGTTTAGCTACCGGAGGCGGTGGCGGTGGAGCAGCTTCACGCGCAACGGGACTCCAGATTTCTGCTTCGACTTCGGTCGGTGTGTCACTTTGCCAAGAAACACCAAACCACAAAAAAACCAGCAGCAAAAAATGTACGAGTGCCGCGAGTGCCAGCGCTCTTCCACGGCCTGGTTCGGCCGGAATAAGGTAATGGCTGGTGGCGCTGTTCAAAACTTTCTCAGCGGGTGGAGAGACCGACTCGACCTATGCCGGTTTTGTTGGCCTGCGAAATAGTTTGTACTACTTCGTCGTATTTAATATCTTTGTCTGCCGATATCATTAGCGGCAGCTCAGGGTATTTTTCATGCAGCTCTTGCAAGCGCATGCCAAGCTCTTCACGCTTGCTGGTTGTTTGTGTTTTTTTGCCATGAATACCGACGGTGGCTGAACCATCTGGTTTGAGTTCAATTTCTAAGTATTCGGTCGGTGGCTGATTTGATTTGCCTGCTTTAGGCAAGTTAATCATGCTGGGCGTTGATAAGGGCGCGACCACCATAAAAATAACCAGCAGCACCAACATCACGTCGATATAAGGAACGACGTTGATTTCTGCCTTGAATTTTCGAGTACGCCCACCGCGCAGGCTTGAGCTGTGTGCCATTAGCGAGCCTGTCGGTTCAGAATGTTAGAAAACTCTTCGATGAAGCTCTCGAAGCGAATAGCTAATCTATCGATATCGTGTGAATAGCGATTAAAAGCTACTACCGCTGGGATTGCAGCAAACAGACCGATCGCGGTCGCTACCAATGCTTCGGCAATGCCGGGTGCAACCGAGGCTAGTGTCGCTTGCTGCACATTCGCTAGACCACGAAATGAATTCATGATGCCCCAGACTGTGCCAAACAATCCTATGTAAGGCGACACCGATCCGACGGAGGCTAGAAAAGCCAGATGAGATTCGAGCGCGTCCATTTCTCGCTGATAGGCTGCACGCATAGCTCGGCGTGCGCCATCTAATAAAGCACTCACATCAATATCTTTACCAGTGAAGGTTTGGCGGGCTTTGCGGTACTCCTCCATGCCGGCTTCGAAAATTCTTTCCAGTGCGCCTGATTGACCATTGCGCTGACGACGCCCCGAGGTGACGTCTTCATATAAATTATTTAAATTAGCACCCGACCAAAAGACGGTTTCAAATTCAGTGGTGCGAGCAATCGCACTCCGGATGGTGAACATTTTACGAAAGATGTATGTCCAGCTCATCGCTGATATGAGCAATAGCAGGGCCATCACTAACTGCACCAGCAGCGATGCGTTGCTGATCATCCCGAAAAATGAAAGGTCTTGTGTAACAGTCATAGTGGTGTGAAGGAGGTTGGTTTAATAGTTATGAGCGCCGTTTTAATGGGTCAGAGGCGCGCTAAGGTGATCGATTTTTTCTAGTACGGCCGTAGGTATCGGTGTCGGACGTAAAGAGACCGTATGAACGCATCCCACTCGGATACGGCCATGACACAGAAGCTCGCGCGCATCCTTGTTTTGTCGCCAGGCTTCTTGGTAAAAATTCACCGAAGCCTTACCTAACTTTTCTACTCGAACACTGATCTCCAATTGATCATCTAGTTTCGCTGGCAAATGGTAATCGATGGTCGCATTTTTTACTACAAACATGACGTGTTCTTGTTCCGTTAGCACCTGTTGCGCAATGCCGGCGCTACGCAGCCATTCCGAACGTGCGCGCTCAAAAAATTTTAAGTAATTGGCGTAGTACACCACACCGCCGGTGTCGGTATCCTCGTAATACACCCTCTGCGGCCAGCGGAACTCCAGAACCATTAGCTGTTGCGCTTAATAGTGAAAGGAGCAAAGCCTTGGCAGGTAGCCATCATTTCTATACCGTTGATATTCACATGTGGCGGTAACGTGCTGACCCAATAGGCGGCTTCGGCGACATCACCTGCATTAAGAGGTACGGTGCCTTGGTAGACCTTAGCAGCGGCTTCATCATTACCTTTGAAGCGCACATTAGAGAATTCAGTTCCACCCGCCAGCCCTGGGGCGATATTAGTGGCGCGCACACCGGTACCGACCAAATCTGCTCTAAGGTTTAAGGTAAATTGATCGACAAAAGCTTTGGTAGCGCCGTAAACGTTGCCGCCGGGATAGGGATAGGCACCGGCCACTGAACCAATATTGATGACGATGCCTGATCCGCGCGCGACCATGCGTGGCAAGACGGCGCGAGTCATTGTTACCAAGCCGCGGCAATTGGTGGCTATCATGTTGTCCCAGTCATCGAGATGCGCCTCATGCGCGGCCTCTAATCCTAAAGCCAGGCCGGCATTGTTAATCAACACGTCAATGGTTTGCCAGTCGGTGGGCAGCGTTGCTAAAGCATGGTCTATGGAGGTTTTGCTGGTGACATCAAGCTCGATGGGCAGTAGGTTTTTACCCAGTTCGGCCGCTAGCGCAGAGAGACGATCGGTGCGTCGTGCCGCCGCAATGACGAGGTGACCGTGGGATACAAATTTACGGGCCATTTCAGCGCCAAACCCAGAGCTTGCGCCAGTGATTAAAACGATCATCAGTTCCCTTTGTAAGAAGATTTTTTTGAATGAACAGGAAACCGCCCCATTTTAGCCCAAACACCACAGGCGACGGCGAGCAGTTCTTGCCCAAAAACCGGGCGTCCTCTAAAATTTCGACACATTTTGTCGGGTATAACAGCCGCCGTGCATGACCTGAGAGATTCAGATAGTGGGCTTTCCCCCAAAAGCACCCTAGCTCTTCCGTCGTATTCAGCCATAGGGTTGGGGTGCCTGCAGTACGTTATTTAAGGCTGCACCTTTACCTGCCGCTATTACCTCATTCGATTTAGCCCATAACATTCCTGATGATTGGAGTTGCATAATGTTTTCCAGAGATCATACGATCGCCCACACTGACCCTGAACTATGGTCAGCCATACAGAAAGAAAATCAGCGTCAGCAAGATCACATCGAGCTGATTGCCTCTGAAAACTATGCCTCACCGGCTGTTATGGAAGCGCAGGGCTCACAGCTGACGAATAAATACGCTGAGGGATATCCGGGTAAACGCTATTACGGTGGTTGCGAATTTGTCGATATCGCTGAATCGTTGGCGATTGAACGCCTGAAAAAACTCTACGGAGCTAATTTCGCCAATGTGCAGGCGAATTCTGGTTCACAAGCGAATCAAGCCGTTTTTCTGGCCTTGCTTAATCCTGGCGACACCATCATGGGCATGTCCTTAGCCGAAGGCGGGCACTTAACGCACGGTATGGCGTTAAACATGTCGGGCAAATGGTTCAATGTCATTTCGTACGGTCTGAATGACAAAGAAGAAATTGACTATGCGCAAATGGAAAAACTAGCGCACGAAAAAAAGCCTAAGTTAATTATCGCCGGTGCTTCGGCGTATTCACTTCGCATCGACTGGGAATTTTTTGCCAAAGTAGCCAAAGATATTGGTGCTTACCTATTGGTGGATATGGCGCATTACTCGGGGTTGATTGCTGCGGGTGTTTACCCTAACCCTATCAATCATGCGCATGTGGTGACATCGACCACCCACAAAAGTCTGCGTGGTCCGCGTGGCGGCATCATTTTGACGAATGACGAAGACATCGCCAAAAAAATTAATAGCGCTATTTTCCCTGGTTTGCAGGGTGGCCCATTAATGCATGTAATCGCGGCAAAGGCGGTGGCGTTTCAAGAGGCGCTGTCACCTGAGTTCAAGTCCTATCAAGAGCAGGTGATAAAAAATGCTGATGCATTGGCCAAATCGCTGATACAACGTGGGTTAAGAATTGTCTCGGGCCGTACCGAGTCGCATGTGATGTTGGTTGATCTGCGCGCTAAAAAAATGACCGGTAAAGAAGCTGAAGCTGTTCTCGGCTTAGCGCACATTACCTGCAATAAAAATGGTATTCCTAATGATCCGGAAAAACCGTTTGTAACATCCGGCATTCGTTTAGGTAGTCCAGCAATGACGACGCGTGGTTTTGGTGTGGCAGAAGCGACCAAGGTAGGTCAGTTGATCGCCGACGTGTTGGATAACCCGCATGATGAAGCCAATCTTGCTAAGGTGAGGGCTGAGGTTAAGAAATTGACTGACGCATTCCCTGTGTATCAAGCTTGATTGTTAAAGGAGACTGTCCCCGTGCGTTGTCCCTACTGCCAGAATGAAGATTTACAAGTGCTGGATACCCGGACGTCGGATGAAGGGGACAGTATCCGTCGCCGTCGTCGTTGCAACGATTGCGACAAACGCTTTACGACGTTTGAGCGGATTGAGTTGGCAATGCCTGTTATCGTCAAAAAGAACGGTAGCCGCACGGAATTTGAGCCAGCCAAACTCCGTGCAAGTTTGATGCTTGCGCTAAGAAAGCGCCCTGTGTCAGCCGATGCCGTGGATACGGCGATTCATCGTATCGAAGAAAAATTACTTTCTTCGGGTGAGCGTGAAATTTTGTCGGGCCAGATTGGCGAGCTAGTAATGCGCGAATTAAAGCGCTTGGACAAAATTGCCTATATTCGGTTTGCCTCGGTCTATCGTAGCTTTGAAGATGTGGCCGAATTCAGAGATGCGATTGATGAAGTCGATTTAGAACGCGTGGCCAATAAACGTAAAGATTCACTTCCTAAGTAATCGCTTTAACTCTTTAATTGCT
>CAINAY010000461.1 GCA_903846425.1 uncultured Noviherbaspirillum sp. | reverse complement strand
TTTCATGTGAATTTAAACAAAATCCATGTGTATGAAACAGAATTTCATCCATGGTAGACTTCAAAAAAATTCATCACTACTAATTTACATGGGTTAAGCATTTCACATTTACTTGCCTAGCATTTTTTATCTAAGTTAATTTTTACGAACGCTGATTATTATGCCAACTACTCGCTTGTTAACCGACACTTTTAATCGTTTTTTTGAATCTGAAAAATCAGGCGCAATTTTATTGGTGATTGCGACAGCGATTAGCGTCGCGTTTACAAATTCTGTCTTTGGCAATGACTATCTCGCGTTCTGGCAATCAGAATTTTTAGGTCTCACTATCGGGCATTGGATTAATGATGGATTGATGGCCATCTTCTTCCTAATGATTGGACTTGAGCTTGAACGCGAATTGTATGTGGGCGAACTCTCTATAGTTCGTAATGCGCTACTACCGACCTTCGCTGCGTTTGGAGGCACCTTGGTACCCGCATTAATTCATTATGGATTCAACGCTGAATTACCGACACAGGCAGGGATTGGCATTCCTATGGCGACTGATATCGCTTTCGCAATGGGTGCGCTTGCACTGCTTGGCGCACGCATACCTCCCGCACTCAAAGTTTTTGTGGTGGCATTTGCAGTGATCGATGATTTAATTGCTATCATCATGATTGCTCTGTTCTACACAGACAATGTAGCCCTCCCCGAGCTCGCTGGCAGTCTTGCCGTTTTCGTTGGATTGCTGTGTTTGAATCGAATTTTCCGCATAGCGTCTTTGCCCATGTATTTGTTAGGCGGTGTGCTGATGTGGATATTCATGCTTAAATCAGGCGTTCATGCAACTGCAGCAGGTGTGATGCTCGCCTTCGCCATACCATTCTGGTCACGAAGCGAACAAGAACCATCACCCTCGCATCAATTAGAGAATTTTTTACACAAGCCGGTAGCCTTTTTAGTGTTACCACTATTTGCACTGGCCAATACTGGGATTGTTTTTGGTACAAACTGGGCACTGGAACTCACGGGGCCAAATAGTTTGGGAGTGATCCTTGGTCTAGTAATAGGCAAACCTCTAGGTGTAGCACTCGTGTCTGCCATGGCCGTTACTATCGGCATTTGTACACTACCAACCGATGTCCGCTGGCGCCACCTGATAGGTGCAGGCATGCTGGGCGGCATAGGATTTACGATTTCTATTTTCATCACCAATCTCGCATTTGGTGAGCAAGCCGAATTAGTTAATGCTTCAAAGATCGCTGTTTTTACAGCATCGCTCATGGCGGGTGTTATTGGACTTATATGGTTAAGATTTTTCTGTGAACATACAGAAAATAAAGAATAAGCACAGATTTAAAGTCTTACTTCAAGGATGTAGTCTTAGCACTTCTGCGGATGCCGATAAGCCTTCCCTCTGAAAAATTAGCGTAAAGAAAAATATTCAAAAAAAATTTATTAGTTTATAAGCCGCTCGATTAAAGGTCGCAACGGCTTAGGTATAAAGCGCTCAAATGCTCTATGAATAGGTTTGACCAATATTGGCCGATTATTAATTACCCGAATTACATAACTAATATTTTTTTCCCGAGGTGTAAGCCAAGTTTTACCATAAAGCCATTCGCAAAGTAATTCTCTACAAGCAGGTAATTTAATTTGCGTTCCGAAAAATTTTTCCCTAACAATTGGAAAAATAAATTTTTTAGGTATATGCAAAGCAAATTCAGGTTTTTTAGGTTTAGCCAAAAAATTCCAGCGATCAACTATAAAATCATTGTCGGGATTATTTTCATAAAAATAAAAATCGAT
>CAINAY010000460.1 GCA_903846425.1 uncultured Noviherbaspirillum sp. | reverse complement strand
CTTGAAAACAAACGGCGCTTGATAAATCCATACCGGCTTGCCTTCAACGGGCTCGACTCGAGCATGGGGCTGTAATTCCAGCGCCGGAAATTCCAGACTCACCAACCAGCCACCCGGCTTCAATTCAGCGACTGCTTTTGCGAGGGCACGCGGCATAGTCTCAGGTCGTTGAAACAAATACACCATGTCATACGTGGACCAGTCATCCTTCCACATATCCCCTTGCCTTACCTTAGCCCAGGGGCACAAAATGCCTGTGAGTACGCGTAATGGCCAGCTCCACTCGGTGCCTGACAAACGAGCTTGCGGATAAGCTGCCCGCAGCGCACGCAAACCATGCCCCAAGCCACACCCCGCATCCAGAATGCTGGCTCCCTCAGCCAGATGCACGCGCTCTGAAAGATTGGATAAAGCAGTGGCGGGAGTCGGAAACAGCGGCGCATCGCTCCAGGCATTCATGGGATATACCAAAGCGATGATCGCCAGAGGGATCAACCAAGCCCAACCGGGTATGGATACTCCTCCCGACAGCAGCAACGACAATGGAAATCCCGCTGCAATCGCCAAACGTCGCCAAGGCGTACTGGCAAGCACACTCGATAGCGCGCCCAACAAAGCGCACGCGCCGATTGCCCACCAAACATCCCAGCGCGCTTGCTGCAAAAATGAAAAAAGCAGCCAACTAGCCGCCCAAACGAGCAGCGCAGGAATAGGCCAACGCAGAAGGTGATTTTTTTTAATTAACACGTGCGGAATTATAGTCGGGAGAACTCAGACATCCATCCTACGAACTCACACCAAGACAAGGTATTATTCGGCCAGCTCGCTTTAACAAAGTTTCGCTCTAACAAAGTTTCGCTCTAATAAAGTTTATTTGGGAGATCTACATGAAAGTTAAACAAATTCTCACTGGCGTGGAATTAGTGATTGCCGACCTTGAAGTCGAACTGAATGGCACTCTGCGATCAAACCACACGCTGTGCGCGCTACTCACAGATGGTAATCAACGTGAAGTGCTTATCCCGCTGAACACGCCGGATGGCCGTCCGATTTTTATGAATCCTGATAATGCGATTGCTGATACCAGTTCACACTAATTTCGCTAAGGCTAGACCGTATCCAATGATACATACGCTAGTTTAGTAGGCAGTCAGTCGGAAGAGCGTTACAGAAAGCGGTCGAGCAAGCGACGCGACATGCGGTCTAACGCACGCATATCCAACACACGATACGTCACACCATGACTGTCGGTGATTAACAGCCCGTTGCCACGTAAGCGTCGTATATCTTCCTCGCCTTTCAATACAAAGCTACTCATACCGCGATCAGTGCGTACGGACCACGTGGTTGGCGTTGAAAAGGTAGACACTGAAATCAGTCGCTCTATCACCGGAATGAACTCACGCTGAGCAATTTCCTCCAGAACGAATTTACGCGTTTCAGCATCAAGCTCAGATAGCGCAGGGACAAATGCCAGCTCATGGCCCTCAGTACTTACTAAGGATAAATGCTCACCGGGCGAATCGATAGGAAAGGCCTGAACGGGTATGACGCCAACGTGGTGATGTCCCTGCTCATCAATAAACACCAAACTTCCATGGGCGTCTTTCAGCAACTGATGCACATCGGAGCGAAAGGGTTTGCCACCATCCTCATCAATCACGATGCCACCTTAGTCAATGGAATATGCAGACGCGGTGGTTCTTTATCTTCGGTATCCACATTGCGCGCTTGGGCTTCATACAAACGCCAGTAGGCACCGCGCGCTGCGATTAACTGATCGTGCGAACCAACTTCGACAATTTCACCGCGATCCAGCACCACTAAACGATCTGCTCGACGCAACGTCGACAATCGGTGTGCAATAGCGATGGTGGTTCGGCCTTGTACCAAGTTATCCAACGCTTTTTGAATTTCTTTTTCAGTAGCTGTATCTACGCTGGACGTCGCTTCATCCAGCATCAGTATGCGAGGATTAATCAGCAATGCACGTGCAATCGAAATACGTTGACGCTCACCGCCTGACAAACCCTGCCCACGCTCACCAACAATAGAGTCGTAACCATGACGCAGGCGCAAAATAAATTCATGTGCATGTGCAGCGCGAGCGGCAGCCACAACTTCTTCTCGTGTTGCGTCCGGTTTGCCGTAGGAGATATTTTCTGCGATGGTGCCGTGAAACAGGAATGGCTCTTGCAGCACTAATCCGATGTGGCGACGGTAATCTGCTACCGCATAGCGACGCACATCGACGCCGTCCACATGAATACCACCTTCATTCACATCGTAAAAACGGCAAATGAGATTGATTAGGGTACTTTTACCCGAACCACTATGCCCCACCAAGCCGATCATCTCACCGGGTTTGATATCGAGACTCACGCCTTCAAGAATACGGCGACTACCGTGTCGGAAGCTCACATCCCGAATCGAAATGGCGCCTTCAACACGCTTAACTCTGATTGGATTAGTCGGCTCGGGAACACTCGAGCTGTGATCAAGAATATCAAAAATTCGTTTAGCACCCGCCGCTGCTTTTTGTGTGTGCGACACAATGCGGCTCATGGAATCCAGTCGGCCATAAAAGCGCCCGATGTAGGCAATGAATGCTACGAGCACACCGACCGTTACGCCATGATGCATGACCAACCAAATACCAAAACCCCACACCACGAGTAAACCAACTTCAGTCAGCATCGTGACAGTCGGAGCGAACAAACTCCACGTGCGATTGAGTTTGTCGTTGACAGTGAGATTGTGATGATTGGCATCGCGAAAACGCTGTGATTCACGCGACTCTTGAGCAAATGCTTTGACAACGCGAATACCTGGAATGGTATCGGCGAGTACATTCGTTACATCGCCCCAGATACGATCAATTTTCTCAAAGCCCGTACGTAAACGATCACGCACCGAATGGATCATCCACGCAATCAGAGGCAAGGGTAACAACGTAATAATTGTCAGCCAGGGATTTATAGAAAACAAAATCACGGCTGTCATAATCAACAACAGCACGTCAGTGGCGAAATCGAGAGCGTGCAGTGAAAGGAAGACGCAGATGCGATCCGATTCATTACCAATCCGTGCAATCAAATCGCCGGTACGCTTAGCACCAAAATATTCCAGACTGAGCTGCATCAGGTGATCAAAGGTCGCTGTGCGCAAATGCGCGCCAATGCGCTCAGAGACCAGCGCTAGCAAATATGTTCGCCACCAACCCAAAATCCACGCGGTGAGTGCGGCGGCCAACAGACCCGACAGATAAATGAGCACATCATGGGTATCGATTTGCTCACCGGTGTGGGTCGGGATCAGGATCTCGTCCATCAATGGCATGGACAGGTAAGGCGGCACGAGAGTCGCGGCCGTCGCGGCCAGGGTTAGGAAAAATCCCAGCAATAACTGCATTTTGTAGGGCTTGGCGAAACGCCACAGGCGAAACAAGACCCACGTAGATACAGGCTCGAGTAACTCGCGATGGCAGGTTGGGCACTCTTCTGTTTCATCCGGTAGCGGCGACTGGCAGCTCGGGCACAACGCAGCGCCCTCAACCTCGGGTATAGCTAGTCCAGCCTGGCTGGCTTCAAGGCGCTCGTATTGGCGCAGCAGGCGTATCGCGCCGACTTCCTGCTCTAAGGTAAATCGCCAACGCGCCAAACAGCTTTGTGCATCGTGCAAAGACAATGTACCCACACCCGCATGGTCGGTGTGCTCAAGCTTCATCCCGGGCTGCAACGTCCAGCTGATCCACCCTCCACCAGCTGAATCGCTTATCATTCGCAAATTGGTTAGTAAAACGCGGCTGCTTACAAAGCGCATCTCTGCGTCTAGATCCGGCTCCATCGTGGCAAGAACGGTCTCACCTTCATGAAGCTCTGGCTTTGAACGAAGCGTAGCCGTTTGCACAGCGAGTGAGTCAGGAACCGAAATGGATGAAGCGCTTGGCGGCATGGGTTGGAGTTTTTAAGGCAGTGAAATTCCGTGGTGTCGCAAAATATCAGTCTCGGTTTCCGTACGTTGGTACGACTTCGCTGATTTCATTAGCAACACGGATTGTCGCCGAAGTCAGCCTGCCCGTCCAATAAGCCCTCTATATTACCTTGTGTCCGGCCCTAGCTCTATATGAACGCCCCCAATAAAGACGCCCTTACCCCTCCCTCACCGCTGGGATTGGAGATCGTAAAAATCACCTACCTTAAGGGTCCCAATATGTGGACCTATACCGAGGTACTGGAAGCCTGGCTCGATCTGGGTATCTTGGAAGAATGGCCGAGCAACCGAATTCCCGGCTTTGTGGACCGTTTGCTTGATGTCCTACCCTCTCTAGGCACACATTTCTGCAGCCCTGGAGTGCCGGGTGGCTTTCTATTGCGCTTGCGCGAAGGCACGTGGATGGGGCACGTACTCGAGCACATCGTCATCGAGCTATTAGAAGCCGCCGGATTGGAAGCCGGCTTTGGTCAAACCCGAGAAACCATACGCTCGGGCTTGTATCGCATGGTATTTAGGGTCCCCAACGAAAAAATCGGTCGGGTCGCTTTGAAAGCCGGTCATGAATTACTGCATGCCGTACTTAACCATCAGCCATTCGACATCAACCCTGCCGTCAACGAAATCCGCTACTACATCGATGTCCGTTATCTTGGACCCAGCACTGCGCATATCGTCAAATGCGCGACCAAACGAAAAATACCGCACATACGTTTAAATGAAGGCAACTTGGTTCAGCTCGGCTATGGCGCGCGTCAGATCCGCATCTGGACCGCAGAAACTGATCTCACCAGCGCCATTGCCGAAGGAATCGCGGGCAATAAAGATTTAACCAAAGAACTGCTCAAAAGTTGTGGCATACCTGTACCCAAAGGCGAGTTGGCGGAAAGTATCCATGATGCTTGGAGCGTCGCCGAAGATTTGGGCCTACCGGTAGTCGTTAAACCATCCGATGGCAATCGCGGCCGCGGGGTCATGGTCAACTTGTCTCAGCGTGCAGAAATTGAAAAAGCCTGGCATTTGGCCAAAGCAGAAGGCAGCGACGTCATCATAGAAAACTACATCGCTGGTGACGAACACCGCGTATTAGTCGTCGGCGGTAACGTCGTTGCCGCATGCCGGGGCGAAGCGGCCTGGATAGTCGGCGATGGCCAGTCGTCGGTTCAGCAATTAGTCGATAGCCAGATTAATAGTGACCCTCGCCGGGGAAAATCAGACATCCACCCGCTCGAAACCATTCAACTGCGTAGCGTCGTGCTGGCTAATTTAGAGCGTCAGGGTATGGGACCAGATTCCATACCCGAAACCGGCCGTCGAGTCTTAGTATCGGCGAATGGAAATCATGCGATTGATTGCACCGATGACTTGCATCCCGACGTAGCTCATATCTGCACTCTGGCGGCCAAAGTCATTGGGCTAGATATCGCCGGTATCGATTTAGTCTGCCGCGATATTCGTCAACCGCTAGCCGAGCAAGGCGGCGCTATTGTCGAAGTCAATGCAGGGCCTAGCCTTTTAATGCATCTGAACCCTGCACAGGGTCAGCCACGCGCTGTGGGAGAAGCCATCTTGAGTCATTTATTTCAAGATGATACGCACGGCAGGATACCCATCGTTGGTGTGTCTGGTAGCCTTCATAGCAGCCACATAGCGATGCTGGTTGCCTGGCTATTACAGCTCTCTGGACATCAAGTGGGTTTAGCGTGTAGTGACGGGATGTTTGTGGGCAAACGCAAGCTGGAAAATTACGATGCTTCAGTATGGGAATCCGGACGGCGATTACTGATTAACCGCAATGTAGAAGCTGCCGTCTTTGAAAGCGACCCTATATCGCTACTCACCGAAGGTCTACCTTACGACCGCTGCCAAGTGGGTATTGTGACGGACAGCCTACCCGTGCCTGGCCTAGATGAGCATCTCATGCCTGAGGCTGAGCATCGGTTCAAAATTATGCGAACCCAAGTTGATGTCGTGTTGCCATCCGGTGCGGCGGTACTCAACGCAGACGATCCGACGGTGCTTGATATGGCCAAACTATGCGATGGCGATGTGATTCTTTATGCAATCGATGGTCAACACCCTGCCCTGATTGCGCATCGTGCTGAGGGTAAGCGCACCGTCTTCATGCACGACGACATCGTTGTCCACGATGATGGCCACCATCGTTTTGAACTCATCGTTAGAAATGATTTGCCTGATGTAGTTCGTGCTATGCCCGACGATGTGCTGCTTGCTTCAGTCGGTGCTGGATTGGCGCTCGCGATGGAAGCCGATACGATTGCCACCGGCCTTAAAACTTTCGAACCCCTACATTCTGGTCATAAGCTCACGGCTTAATGCGTAACAGAGACTGATTACATCCATGGAATTGATACAAACTCGCGCCCTCAGAGGCCCTAATCTTTGGAGCCGCTATACCGCCTTGGAAGTCGAGGTGCAATGCACTCCGCAGGAATGCGCACTTGATGCCATCAATGGTTTCAAAGAGACTTTGTTGAGCACGTGCCCTGGCATAGGCGCGCTCGGCGCGACAGGCTATCAGGGTCCACTCACCGTAGCTCACGCACTCGAAGCAACGCTGCTTGCATTACAAGCGCAAGCCGGTTGTCCGGTCAGCTTTAGCTGCACCAACGCGACACCTATCATCGGTGTATTTCAAATCGTCGTGGAATACAGCGAAGAAGATGTCGGTCGTCTTGCGCTGAAAATGGCCCAAGAAATTGTTGACCATGTGTGGTCAACGTGCACCAACGTAGCAGATAAAAAATTAACCGCACCCGATACATCATCAATGATCGCGCAATTGCGTGAAATGGATGAAGATTTGCGACTCGGGCCCAGCACCGGTTCTATTGTTACTGCAGCGGTTGCACGCGGCATTCCTTTTCGTCGTCTCACACAAGGCAGCTTGGTTCAACTAGGCTGGGGCATACGTCAACGTCGCATACAAGCCGCTGAAGTTGATTCCACCAGCGCCGTAGCAGAAACCATCGCCCAAAACAAAGACCTCACCAAACAATTACTGCATGCCGCCGGTGTGCCCGTCCCACGCGGAGCACCTGTGCACACCATGCAAGAGGCGTGGGAAGTCGCTCAACGGATTGGTTTTCCGGTCGTCGTTAAACCTCAAAATGGTAGTCAAGGTAAAGGCGTTACCGTCAACATTCAAACGCGCGAACAACTCGAGCAAGCTTTCCCCAGCGCTACTGGAAAAGGGGCTGTGCTGGTTGAAAAATTTTTTCCTGGCAGTGACTATCGTCTGCTCGTCGTTGGCAGCAAATTAATCGCTGCTGCACGCCGCGACCCACCACAAGTCATTGGTGATGCAGAACATACCGTGCGTGCATTGGTTGACATTGTCAATGCGGATCCGCGTCGAGGCGATGGTCACGCTACTGCACTGACAAAAATTCGTTTCGATGACATTGCGATTGCCTGTTTATCTGATCAAGGATTAACGCCTGATTCCATCCCTGAAAAAGGTCGGCGAGTTGTATTGCGCAATAATGCCAACCTGAGTACCGGTGGCGCTGCAACGGACGTTACTGATGATGTACATCCAGAAGTTGCTGCGCATGCGATTGATGCAGCGGGCATGATAGGTCTACATGTATGTGGCGTTGATATTGTCTGTGAAAACATCACGCGCCCATTAGAAGAACAAAACGGTGGCGTGGTCGAAGTGAACGCAGCGCCGGGCTTGCGCATGCATCTCAATCCTTCGTTCGGCAAAGGTCGTAACATCGGAACCGCGGTGATGGACATGATGTTTGAATCAAATGATGATGGACGTATTCCCGTTGTCTCAGTCTCCGGTGTGAATGGTAAAACAACCACCACTCGTCTAATCGCTCATGTACTCACAACCAGCGGATTATGCGTTGGCATGACTAACACCGATGGCGTATTTGTCGGTGGGCGTCAAACCGATAGCGGTGATTGCAGCGGCCCCAAGAGTGCGCGCAATGTACTTGCTCATCCGCATGTACAAGCTGCTGTACTCGAAACGGCACGTGGCGGTGTGCTGCGCGAAGGCCTCGGCTACGACAAATGTGCCGTTGCTGTCGTCACCAATATTGGTGAGGGTGATCATCTGGGGATGAATCACATTCACACACCAGAAGACGTCTCACGCGTTAAACAAATCGTGGTTCAAAACGTAGCGCCTAATGGCTACGCTGTGTTGAATGCAGCCGATCCACTGGTTGCAGCTATGGCACCTCATTGCGCGGGTAAAATTATTTTCTTCGCTCAAAGTGCGCAGCATCCACTCATCGTCACTCATCGTGCACGCGGACATCGCGTTGTGTTTGTTGAAGATGGTCATGTTGTTACCACCGAAGGTTCGTTGCAACAACGTCTATCACTCACCGATGTGCCTTTAACGGCAGGTGGATTACTCAGCTTTCAAATCGAAAATGCCTTAGCTGCTGTTGGCGCTTGCTGGGCACTCGATATGCCGTGGCCATCGATCGT
>CAINAY010000459.1 GCA_903846425.1 uncultured Noviherbaspirillum sp. | reverse complement strand
CTCTACTTTTTTAATCAACTCGGAGAGTGAGTAACCGATCCAGGGTATGGCCATTGACCAGCCTTCGACGCAGCGTAACCGATATAAACGCTCCTCTAGGGGCGCCAGCTTCATCAGGGCATCGATGTCTAAGGTAAGCGGCTTCTTGACCTCACCATCAATCTTGATGGTCCACGGACGCGTTTTTAAGCTACCGGCATACAACATGGGATCACCCTTGTCGGTGCCGAACTCATAAAAATTATTGTACGAAGTCGCATCGTCAAATTTAGTCGGCGCATCCTTGGCAGTAAACACTGGATTCGGTGGCGCAGTCAGTCTAGGGCGCGCACTTTCTGCAGACCAGGCATTGCTGGCAAAACTGGTGGCTGTCAACGTACCTGCGGCTAGTTGATGCATGAACAAACGTCGCGACTCAACCAAGTGCTGCGGCGTGATCTCAGAGCCTGGGATTTGACTAAAACGAGGTCTCTTGATCAGCATAGGAACTCCATCATCAGAAAATCGCCAGAAGATTTGAATTAAAAAAGGCTGCACCACGCAGCCTTTTTATGTTTTTACAGTTCGCCGTAAGAATGCAAACCTGAGAGGAACATATTCACACCGAGGAAAGCAAAGGTAGTCACCAGCAAACCAATCACCGCCCACCATGCTGCAATTTGCCCGCGCAAACCTTTCATCAAGCGCATATGTAACCACGCGGCGTAATTTAGCCAGACAATCAACGCCCAAGTTTCTTTGGGATCCCATGACCAATAACCACCCCATGCATCGGCTGCCCACAAGGCACCCAGAATAGTGGCGATGGTGAAAAATGCAAATCCTACGGCGATCGCTTTGTACATGATGTCATCAAGCACCTCGAGCGACGGCAATCGATCAACAAACACACCCTTAGACTTAACAAGATAAGCAACACCGACCATCGCTGCTAACGCAAAGGTTCCGTAACCGATAAAGTTGGCGGGCACATGGATCTTCATCCACCAACTCTGTAATGCAGGTACCAATGGTTGAATTTCTTGTGCATCACGGCTACTCATGTACCACAGAAGAAAACCAACTGCGGCTGAAATGATGAGCATAATAAAAGCACTCACCTGCCGAGTCGCATATTTCTCTTCATAGAAAACGGTAAACAACGCAGTAATCAAACAAAACAAAACAAAGACTTCATACAGATTAGAAACGGGAATATGACCAATATCGGCACCCAGCAAATACGATTCGTACCAGCGAACCATCATGCCTGTGAATCCCATCAAGATCGCAGCCCAGCATAATTTACTACCCACCGCTGAACCAAAATCGGTTCGTGCCAACAATCCACCCCAGTGAAAAATCGTCGACAAGAAAAATAACATGCTCATCCATAGGATGGCCGACTGACTAGAGAACAAATATTTGAGCAAGAAACGCGATTGCGCCATCTCGAGATTGCCGCCGTACTGAGCAATCGTCCACAGTGACAATGCACCTATCGATAGCATCAGTAAGCGCACTGGCCGCCAGTACCAGCCAAGCCAAACAAAGGTCGGCACTGCTGCGAGCAAGATACCTTTTTCGTAGATATCCATGAAATCACCGTAACGATTTAGCGCGAACAAAGCACCCGCAGCTAAAACAGCCAAGAAAAGCCAATCAAACCACGTGCGACTTTTCAGCAGGCTGGTCGTTTCAGTGTAAGAAGGATTTTGGGTCAACTCCATTATTTCTCTCCGCGTAAGGCAGGCTATGCAAGTGCATTAAGTATAGTGCAGCCCTAACAAGGCTGCTGCTTACCCTGGTTATGTATCAGGGGTAGGCTCAGGAACGCGTTAGATCGCCCTTTAATTGCTCAAATTCTTTATCAAAATCCAAACTGCGGCGTTGCGTGCTCATCGCCATCAGCGCGTGGCTACCATTCTCGGCATCGGAACGAATCCACACCCACAAACGTCGCTCACGCACGTAGAGCATGGCAAACACGCCCAATACCAAGAATAAGCAACCTAGGTAAACCACGTTTTTTCCAGGAGAGCGCGTCACTTGGAATACCGATGCCTTTACTTGCTCAAATCCCTGCAATTGCAACATGATGGGTGCTTCATAAAAGAATGCATCCGCCATTGCATTGGTTGCTAACTGCAAGAAGCGGCCATTTTTTTCATCCGCTGTCATGAGTGGCAACCCCTCTTTTTCGCGCGCAATTTGCCACAACTCCCACAAACTACCGTTAAGTATCTTCATGAAAAGGTCAGCTGCCTTCTCTTGTTGATTTTCTGGTAATTTGCCGATGAAACGTGCAATCGCTACATACCCCGAAGCTTCGCGGTCACCAATGAATACATTCAGGCTGCGCGCCGATGATGCTTTGAGCTGCTCGCGCAAGTTCGCGTTGGATTTAGCATCAAGCGGTACTTTTTCAGCATAACGACTAGCCGCTTTTTCACGCAGACCAGAATCACTTAACGCAGCACGTAAACGCATCCACTCGTTCATGGAGTTTTTTTCATCGGCTGGAATGCGCAAATAACGAAATCCATCGGCAGGAGAATCGCGCAGACCTGCTAGAAAAATTTCTGCACCATCAATAGTCACCGGCAGCATGTAGTTATTAAATTCGCGTGCCTGCCCTGTCTTATCGCGTAATTTATATTGAACACTAGGCCCCACATTTTTAAGGTCTTTCGTTTTTTTGTTTTTCGCGGCCGACCCTAATTGCTCATCCAACTTGGTAGTGAATTTCTCGCTAAAACCCTTGCTCTGATTTACCGCGCGCACATCCTGACCATTCGCTGCCGAGGTATTTTCAACATTAAACGGCCGAAAACCCGACCACTCAATCACATATTCACTGCCCGTGCTACCTAACAGCGGAGTAGATCGACCGACATCACCTTCGACTTGGAACTGTTGATTATTCGGGCCTTTCATTGGAAACCCTACCAACTTGAGATGACTTCCGCCATCCTCAAAGCTGGATTGATACACCGCCATTCCTTTATAGATCAATGGCTCGTTCACTTTGATTGTGGCTGGAAACGTCTTTCCCGTTTCATGGTCCGTAACTAGTACTTCACTGGCAAATAACTTGGGCATGCCCGTAGAATAAAAATCAATCACGAATTTCTTTAGCAGCAAAGTGAATGGCAGCTCTTGAATCATGACGCCTTCACCGACAGAAATGATGGCGGTGTTGCTACTTGCTCCTTCAGGCACAAAGGTGTTTCCACGAAACGAAGGATTGCCCAAGCCCAACCTATGTTTTGCAGGGACTTCAGCGATGATGCCATTACCTATAAATGGCGATTTGTTGAACAGCCATTGCTGAATACCGATAGGAATATTCGAGTCGAGCAAACCACCAATACAGATAATCACGATGGCTGAGTGGGCAAAAATATAGCCTAGCTTATTCGCAGCGCCTTGCTTAGCCGTCAGCAATGTCGCGCCGTCTTTTTCGACTAATTTCCACTGATACCCCTTTGCGGCGACCTTGCGCCCGACTTCCTGTGCAAACGCTTCACGATTGTTCGCCGAACTCCATTCCACACGATGATGAAAGTTACGCAGCGACTGCTCGCGTACGCTCTCACGCCAACTCTTCATGTCAGCGATCATCTTTGGCGCATTGCGCGCAATACACAACGAAGTCGATGTGACCAGGAATGCCATGATCAATAAAAACCACCACGCTGCATACACTGAATAGATCGAAAACCGACCTAGGATGTCGGACCAAAATG
>CAINAY010000458.1 GCA_903846425.1 uncultured Noviherbaspirillum sp. | reverse complement strand
TGGTTAAGCGTATTAATTTTGTGAAATTTTTTGCAATTCTATTGCTTGTTACTCCAATAGTTAACGCGAAAAATTTTCAGTTCATGGCGATAGGTGATACCTCATACGTTTCTGCTAGCCAGCTCGATCAGTTGGTTGATCGCATAAATCACGAACCAACTCGTTTTACTATTCATGTAGGTGACATAAAGTCAGGTAGTACGTTGTGTAGCGATGACATGTTCGCACGAGTCTATAGCCAATTCATGGCGTTTGATAAGCCCCTAATTTACACGCCGGGTGATAATGAGTGGACTGATTGCCATCGTAAAAATAATGGTCCGTACGATCCAATTGAGCGCCTACAAAAAATTAGAGGTATGTTTTTTTCTTCTGATCAGAGCCTAGGTCGTCAGCCTTTAACGCTTGAGCTGCAATCCGCACATGCTGGGTTTCGTAATTTCCCTGAAAATCGACGCTGGGCTGTTGAGAACATTAGCTTTGCCACTATTCACATGGTGGGATCTAACAATAATGATCAGCCTGAATTACCGTCATCGAGCGAATTCAAATTACGTAATGAAGCCAATATCGCGTGGATGAAAGAAGTGTTTGCTACGGCCCGCAAACAAAGTCATAAGGCGATCGTTTTCGCCATGCAGGCTGATACATTTTATGATTCTTCCAAACCCCCAGAGTCGGGATTTATTGATTGGCTGACCGCATTTCAACAAGAAATGTCGAGTTGGAAAAAACCTGTGCTCTTAATACAGGGTGATAGCCACGTGTTTAAAGTCGATCGTCCCCTTGCAGCCAAGGGTCCGGGCCTCGACTTAGTTCAGCGTCTGGTCGTGCCCGGAGCTCAACTGACCGATGCGGTTGTGATCGAGGTCGACCCCGAAAGCGCCACGCAAATCTTTACTGTCCGCCGACTGCTAAACTAGACTGAGTTAGCGCGATCGTCGTTAGTGCCAATCATTTCTGATTCTCCATTCCCTGTTATCTGTATTTTCTCCATCGTGGCGATGATATTGGCGGTGAATTTCGGTATTCATTTTGTCATGAGTTTTTTATAGCCCTGACATATATCGCAGGTACTCTTTACTCCATATGAAACTTACCGGATTTTGGAGGTTATTTATGGGTATCGCTATGGACAGAGAAGACTTGATTGCTGAACTCCAGCGTTTAGAAAAGTATGGTTTCTATGTCATCGAGGAAGCCTATGAGTTGGCCGCTCGCATGGATTTGACCGTCATATCAGACATGCCTGTATCAACAGCAGCGTTGGTAGTTAGCCAAAAAGCGATCGAGATCAAATTTGACCAGCGGTCTCCAGTATTCATTGGGTCGTGTAAAACACAAGAGCAGCGCCAGTACTGAATTTCTCAGCTAGCGTTACCCCCGGTTTTAACTGGCTAGCTAGGGTAAGTCTGACCTACTGTCATCTCGTCATCAAAGTTTCATAATCAAAAGATACCCTCTGAGTTGAAGTTGTTACTAACTTAGGTAGGCGGTCGATGCGACCCGATAGGGGGCATGGTTTGAACAGCGACATAAATTTACCTGTATTCGACGAATCAGGTTCTTACACGGTGGGCATGACGGCAATTGGGTCGTCCAGCGCTAGCCACCATCTACTCTGTTTACCCGGCATCCTAGAGACCGCCGCTGGTTTCCACGCATTCTCAGACCTGACAAAGAACGCATTCGCGACCTACGCATTAGATTTCAGCGGGCGCGGCTTATCGGACCACCTTCCGATAGGATCAGATTACCGCATGAGTCGCTGTTTGAAAGAAGCATTTTCTGCCTACAACTATCTGCTGGGTTCGATCAGTAATGCTGAAAATAATAAGCGACATGTTCATTTAGTTGGAAACAGCATGGGTGGCTTAATAGCAATTTTTTTAGCGCGACATAAGCCTGATTACTTGCGATCGATTGTCATAAACGATGTGGGTTGCGTCTTACCTTGGTCCGGTTTAATGAGTTTATATGGCGCACTTGGGCGTTCTTCATTTTTTCCAGGTCGGCACAGTCGCAGCCGTGATGCGGTCAGTTTGTCGCAAAAGTTGAACGTCGATACGCGATTGTTATCCGCCGTCGCAAGACCCAACTACATGGATTTGCCTCACCAAAAAACCCTGTTTGGTATTAGCTTTGAAGAGCAATTTTCAGATATCGATATACCCATCATGGTTGTTCGGTCTTCAGAGTCACAACTTTTGCCCGAAGCGGTACTCCAACGTATGCATTCACTGCCTATAAACGTTTCTTTTATCGACGTGCCCGGCAGTGCTCACCCGGTGCCTTATACAGAATCGTTGGTTTCAACGATTCATGAATTTATCGTTGATGCAGAAAAAAAAGGGCTTGAAAAAAATCATCCACAATCTACCGCGCTTTCATCAGCTAAAGGGACATCCTATGAACGGGCTTTTGGATAAATCATCAGTAAGTCAGGAAATTACCGCTAGCAGCTGGCCTGAGAAATTCAGTACAGATTGTCTGGAGCGGTGTGTTGATGTATTTCGAGGACTCAAAACTGACGCACAATTGATGATTCTTGCGATTGATTCGCAAGATTATGTAGGTATGCTGATTCATGAATTTGCTAAAAACAATCCAGAAACACAAGAAATATTTTCTGATCACGGTTTTAAAGTTTTAGGAGCGCCACGCTTAATTGGTCGTCGCATT